>DAOWII010000028.1 GCA_030640985.1 Chromatiales bacterium | reverse complement strand
GTTTGTCCATAAAAAAGGCCTTGGATCACCATTGCCGCGCCACCAGTCAATGGCAAACGAAATGCTTGGGAGGACCCGAATTTTGTGGCTTGGTGGTGCTTTGATGGCAAGGAGGATATTATCCAGGCTCAACTCTTCTATATGCAGTGCTTCTAATTCAATGATGTTGTTTTCATCATCCAGGACAAAAGCATTGTTGGGTACCTCATGGTAGGTGGCCATCAGCAATAATAATAGCGAAATTATTGCTGCAATCGATCTGAATTGTTTTCTTATAAAAAGAAGCATTGTCTGCATGACCCTGTAATATGGTTTTTGTGATTCTTAAGTTCGTGTAGTTTTAACTATAATAGCAAGCTATTGCAGTGCAAATTTACATTAACTTTAGTTAATTATTTTCCAGGATGAGTTGCAAGTTCTGAATTGCCTGACTGTGTGTCGGATTAAGTTCCAGAGTTTTTTTGAAATACCATTCGGCCTCATTTATTTCTCCTAAAAGAAATAAATTTCCTCCGATGTTATTATATAAGTCCGCATTGTTTTTATTGAGTGATAGCCCCCTTTTGAAATAAGTAAGGCCGTCACGGTATCTCCCCTGTTCGGATAGTTTAATACCTATATCAGTGTAGGTTTTTTGGTTGAGTGAATTTAATTCGATTGCTTTTTCATAATGGTATTTTTCTTTCTGTTTATTTCCTGTGCGCCCATATAGGCTGCCTATATTTACATTGCCTAATATATGGTCGGGTTTTAAAGTGAGAAACCTTTCAAGTTCCGATAATGATTCCCTGTACATTTTTTGGGTGCTGTAAAGGTGGGCTAATGCGAAGTGGGCATCTGTATGGGGTGCATTGTCATCATAGATTGCTTTTTTGTAATGTTTCTCCCCACCAGAAAAATCGCCAAGTTTATGCAGTGTCAATCCAAGGTTGTAGTGTATGGCTGAATTGAATGCATAAAGTGAATCAATTACCTTCATTTTTAACGCTATTTTGAAGTGGGTTGCCGCTTCTTTATAGCGGTGATCCAGAAATAAATTACGGGCATAATTGTAATTAGCCCTCTTCGACTCTGGAGCTAACTTCAGAGCATGCTTATAAAGCATGAGTTGTGACTGCCACAGGGGTACTCTTTGCATAGTCGAATAAGAAAGTAACACTATGATGATGCCCACGCTAAACCAGACGATGTATGGTGAGATGTTTTGTTTATGCAGGAGAGTCAGTATCCCATAAGCTAGCAGGATGAAAAGCACTGTGCTCGGGAAGTACATACGGTGTTCATATACAATCTCAAGAGGGAGTATGCTGCTTTCAATAATAAGGGCGGTGGGTAACCAGAGCATAAAGAAGCCGATGTACCGTTTCCCTTGTGTGAATAATGCCCAAAGGCCAAGGCCGCACCACAATAAGATGCCCGCTAATGAAAAGAGCGTGGTGGTGGGTGAGAGCAATGTCTTTGAAATTAAAAAGTCGTGCTCAATGGAGAAACGTTCTGGCAGTGGCCATAGTACCTGGGATAGATAGAATAAAATCACTCTGGGTTGGGTAAGCAGGCGCTCTTCAAGAGAGAAGCTGCGAGCATCGTATCCAGCCTTGATTAACGTAGTTAGGGGACCACTTCCGGAAACGAGATCGATTATTATGTAAATAAGAATAAATAGAGGGATCGCCATTATCCAGGGGTCGAAGCGATTTTTGACCAACGCTGTGTTATTACGGCAAAAGCTGTACTCGGCAAGGAGAATAATACACGGAGTGATGAATGCGATTTCCTTACAGATCATGGCCAGCCCCATGGCCACAGCAGACAGTATGAACCAGGGTTTCTTGTTGGCTGCGCCAAGACGCGCATGTAAATAGCCATAAATGGATAACAACATAAAAAAGCTTGCCATGGATGTTGAGCGCTGGACGATGTAAGTGATGCCCTGCAACTGAATAGGATGAACGGCCCAAAGAGCAGCACAGGCAAAGGCGGTTGCGATGAGTTTATAGTCATCGGTCTCTTTTCTAACTTGTTTCAGGCAGAGGTGGGTAAGGAAGAAAAGCATCAGGGCATTGGCGCCGTGAATAATCAGGTTTGTCCATAAAAAAGGCCTTGGATCACCATTGCCGCGCCACCAGTCAATGGCAAACGAAATGCTTGGGAGGACCCGAATTTTGTGGCTTGGTGATGCCTCGATGGCAAGGAGGATATTATCCAGGCTCAACTCTTCTATATGCAGTGCTTCTAACTCAACAATATTATGTTCATCATCGAATACAAACGTATTGTTGGGTACTTCGTGGTAGGTGGTTGCTATTAGTAGCAGCAGGCCTGCTATTGCTGCTACCCATGTGATTTGTATACGAGTCAAAGCCACAGTGTCTGTCCGAAGTTTATCTGAGATGCTGTTAAAGTCGGGTTTATGCTATGCAGGATGTTACCATAGCTTAATCATTCGGGTATGTTTTTGTCGTTGCTAAACATAGCTTATGTACAGGTAAAAAAAAGGCCTGCGAAGCAGGCCTCTGTATGAGTGTATTTATATTTTATACGGTAAGCATATGTTGCAATTTTTTCATAGCATTTTTTTCTAACTGACGAATTCGTTCAGCAGAAATTTGGTATTTATCTGCCAGTTCCTGCAGGGTTGTTTTATTGTCATTCAGCCAGCGGGCATGCAGGATATCCTGGGAACGGGCATCCAGTTGTCCAAGCGCATGTTGTAGTTGTTGCTTGTTATGGGTTTCCCAGTCATCATTTTCGATTTGACTGGCGGGATCCATGTGTTCATCATGCAGGTAGCTGGCAGGTGCCGTTATACTCTGTTCATCTTCTTCATTGTTAGAGGCATCAAAGGACAATTGCTGGCCACTGAGACGCTTCTCCATCTCAAGTACTTGTTCAGGGCTGACGCCCAGATCGTGAGCGACCGCATCAACCTCTTTTTTATTAAACCAGCCGAGACGTTTTTTGGAACTGCGCAGATTAAAGAACAGTTTGCGTTGTGCCTTGGTGGTGGCAACCTTGACGATACGCCAGTTGCGTATAATGTATTCATGCATCTCGGCGCGGATCCAGTGCACGGCAAAGGAGACCAGGCGCACACCTACATCAGGATCAAAGCGTTTGACCGCTTTCATCAGGCCAATAGCACCTTCCTGGACAAGATCGGCGAGGGGTAAGCCATAACCGTTATAACCACGGGCAATATGTAGCACAAAGCGCAAATGTGAGATAATCAGAGTACGCGCGGCGTCCAGATCTTCATCTTGTCTGAAGCGGATTGCCAGCTCACGCTCTTCTTCAGCGCTTAGAACGGGAATACGATGTATCGCCTGAGTATAGGCCTCAATACTCCCTGTAGGGATGGCTAACTGCATATTCAGAGTTTCTGACACGTTTTCCACCTTGATTTAGTTTATTCCGGATAGCGTATGTATCTACGACTTACGCTTATTTTAGCACTCTAAGGTTAGGAGTGCTAAAATCGGAATAAGTTCCCTGTCGATCATCTGTGTCTGAGGCTTCTTTTGTGTGTCTATCCGCACGGTAAAGCGACACTATTTTACCCATAGCATTCATGACGCAAACCTGATTTCGGCCTTTCTCTTTGGCAGCATACAGGGCCTTATCGGCCAGTTCCAGCAGGATATCAAGTGCTGCGCCAGGTTGTTCCTGAGCACATACCATACCGATACTGGTACTGATTGGAATGCCTTCTGGTGCGAGCAGTTCCACTTTTTGCCGTAGCATCTCTGCACGAGTAATGGCTCTGCCCTGGTCACCTCTGGGCAGCAGGATGGCGAACTCTTCCCCCCCCAGACGCACAGCCAGGCTGTCAGGGAAGTTTTCTTTGAGTAGTGAGCCAATGGCTGCCAGCACATGGTCGCCAGCAGTGTGGCCGTATTTGTCGTTGATCAGTTTGAAGTGATCCAGATCCATGATCAGTGCCCAGACCTGGTGGTTATGCTGGTCGGCAAGGAAACGTGCACCATTATTCGCCAGATAACGTCGGTTACGCACACCGGTAAGACTGTCGGTAGTGGCCATTTGCTGCATTACCAGAGCCTGGCGCTTTAATACCACGAATTGATGACGGATAAGCAGCAGAGAGCGGACTCGCGCCATTAACACTTCTTCCACCAATGGTTTGTTAACGAAGTCGTTGGCTCCGGCATGGAAGGCTTCCAGTTGAGTCAGGGTGTCTTCACTACCGGTGACAACCAGCACAGGTAAATCCTGCTGAGAATAGTGACGACGGGTACGTAGAGTAAATAACAGGTCACCACCGGTCATTTCTCCCTCAAGGAAGAAATCTGCAATGATGAGATCAAATTCTTTTTTATCCGCTTTTGCCTTATCCAGCAGCTCCAGAGCTTCTTCGGCACTCACAGTGTGGGTGATGTGAAGGCCATGACGTTCCAGAATCGGCTTGGTTAGCGCTGCCGCCGTGGCGCTGTCTTCAATATAGAGTACCCGTCCTACCAGGCCAGTGTAACGTTGACAAAAGGCCTTGATGAAATCACCAAAAAGATTATAACCATTTGATTTGTCGAAATAATCTGTGACCCCAGCGGTAAATCCTTTTCTTGCCAGACGATTATCATCGTCCTTACCAGTGATTAGTACGATGGGGGTGTAATGGTGTTGGCTAATAGCCCGGATACGATGAGCCAGGCCCAGGCCATCAAGATCCGGCAACTTGTGGCTGGTAATAATCAGATCAAATTTATTGGAGGCGAGCAGTCCCAACGCTTCATAGCCTGTATGGCAGACTGTGACGTTTGATTTTTGCAGAGCCTCACTCAGGATACGTGCAATAATTTCCTGAGAGACTGGAGATCCATCAACAATCAAAATTTCTGTTAAAGCTGACATTAACCTGACCCCATGCTACCGTGCTGGTGATTTGTTAAGCATCCAAACTGTTACTTATCTTTACGTGTTTTTTGAGGAACATCACGTAAGTATCGGACATAACAAGGGTTTTTTCAAGTTTTTCCCTAGCTAGGTTCAATGTCCTTCAGGTGCCTGTTTACGGCTAGCCAGGAACCTAAATAGCCAAGCAGGGTAGCACAGGTGAGAAGTACAAAAGTGTTCACCAGTTCAAACTTGTTCAACTTAAACTGACTGTGATACAGGTTGGCCAGATGGTGTACGGGTTCTTGTAAAAAGAGTAATGATATCTGTACCAGAATGAAGGCGATGATGCCGCCGAACAGGCCATACCAGAAGCCGGCATATAGGAAGGGGCGGCGGATAAAGGCATCGGTACCACCGATGAGTTTGATAATTACAATCTCGTCGCGACGATTCTGAATTGCCAGACGGATGGTGTTACCTACGACCAGCAATACTGCCAGTGAAAGCAGGGATGCGAGTATCCATATTCCCCGGCTCAGGGTATCGAGCATGGCATAGAGACGTTCGACCCACTGCATATCCAGTTGCGCCAGATCAACTTCAGGATGTGTGCGCAGCTCTGTTAATAATGCTTCGATTGCCACGGAGCTATTAATGACCATGGCCGGGTGAACCACCAATACGGTGGGCAAGGGGTTTTCATCCAGCGCAAGCAGAGCGTCACCAAAGCCGGATAAGGCGCTGAATTCTTCGAGGGCCTGCTCTCGTGAGATGTAATCGACTTTGCTAATTTCATTTTTGGTGCGTAGTTTCTTCGCCAATGCAGTACTTTGGCGCTCATTAATATTTTGTTTCAGGAACAGGGATATTCGGGTGGAGTTGTTCCAGTCACTGGTTAACTGCTGGGTATTATTGAGCAGGGTGTGTAGACCCGCTGGCAAGGCAAGGGCAATACCGATGACCGCAGAAGTCATCAGGGTCGCCAGGGGTTTCTGAAATAGTTGTCCCAGCGCATAGAAAAAGGTCTGCAGATGACGCAGCAGGTAGGTGTGCAGGCCGATACGCAGGCCACGCTTACCTACACTGGCACCTCGAGTTTCAGCTACAGGCCGTTGCGCAGGTCTTTTGCGGGCCATCATTAGAGGCGTCCCCCAATATCATTTATCAGCCGACCATGGTCCAGTTGTAAAACACGGTAGGGAAGAGACTGGATCAGGGAAATATCGTGGCTGGCAATCAGCACTGAGACCCCCACTCGTTGAAACTCCTCGAAAATGGCCATGATTTCACGGGATAGCTCAGGATCCAGATTACCGGTGGGCTCATCGGCCAGCAGCAAGGGGGGTTTGTTAACCACTGCCCGGGCAATGCCTACCCGTTGTTGTTCACCACCGGACAGGGTGATGGGGTAGAGTTTTTCCTTTTCCAGCAGGCCCACCTTGTCCAATGCCGCACGAACGCGTTTATGGATTTCCTGGCGACTGTTACCGGCGATGACCAGTGGCAGTGCTACGTTGTCGAAGACCGTACGATCAAATAGCAGGCGGTGATCCTGAAAAATAACACCCACGTTGCGGCGATGGTAGGGAATGCCTCGGCGACTTATCCGTGCCAGATTTTTACCGTTAACCAGTACCTGACCATTGGAGCAGCGTTCAATCAACGCGATGAGTTTCAACAGGGTACTTTTGCCTGCCCCCGAATGCCCGGTGAGAAAGGCCATCTCTCCTGCAGCGAGATTGAAACTGATATTATTCAGGGCCTCAAAGCCACCCGGATAACGTTTACTGGTATTGGTAAAAGTGATCATGAACGCGGATTAGGCCTCACAAGTGAAGAGTTGTTGTTATTCAAACAATGCCTCAACAAATTCATCGGCATCAAATATACGCAGGTCATCAATGCCCTCACCTACACCTATAAAGCGGATGGGCAGTCCCAAATTTTGTGCCATGGCAAAGATAATACCGCCCTTGGCAGTACCGTCCAGTTTGGTCAGGGCTATGCCCGTTACAGCGACGGCTTGATGAAACTGCTGTGCCTGGGTCAGGGCATTCTGGCCGGTACCCGCATCCAGTACTAGCAAGACCTCATGGGGAGCGGTGTCATCCAGTTTACCGATCACCCGTTTTACTTTTTTCAGTTCTTCCATCAGGTTGGTCTGAGTATGCAGGCGACCGGCAGTGTCGGCGATGAGTACATCAATATTCCGTGCCCTGGCAGCTTCTACCGCATCGTAGATCACCGAGGCAGAATCGGCGCCACTGTGCTGGGCAATTACTGGAATTTCGTTACGCCGTCCCCACTCCTGTAATTGCTCCACGGCGGCGGCACGGAAGGTGTCACCTGCGGCCAGCATCACGGAACGGCCCTCGGCCTGAAAGCGTTTGGCCAGTTTACCAATAGTGGTGGTTTTGCCCACACCGTTGATGCCTACCATGAGGATTACATAGGGATGTTTTTCAGTGTCAACGTGCAGGGGCTTGTTGCTGGGCTCCAGTAGTGTACGTAGATCTTGTCGCAGGGCATTAAACAGAGCTTCACTATTGTTTAATTCCTTACGTGACATGCGTTGGGTCAGATCAGCAATAATGGTTTGGGTGGCTTCAACGCCCACGTCTGCTATTAATAGTTGGCTCTCGATTTCTTCCAGCAGATCACCGTCGATGAGCTTGCTACCTAATACGAGATCGCTGAGACCGGTACTGAGGTTCTCACGGGTACGGCTGAGACCGCTTTTCAGACGGGATAGCAGGCCCGTTTTTACGGGTTCTTCTGCCTGAGCAGTATTGCTGGGTGTATTTTTGCTTTTGCTAAAACCAAACATGGGGTAGTTATTTACCAATAAACAATAGTTATTTTGAACCTTGTGCCACGCGTGCGGTCACTTGATGAGCGCCTGCTTTTAATATCATTACTTTGAATACCATTGGTTTGGCAGGCAATGTATCCTATCATCTTCCACCCCGTCAGGGGTATACGCTTAAATCAGGAAAGGAACGGTTTTCATGGGTTTTAGATCGAGCAAAAAATTAGGTCTGGTGAGTGGCCTGGTGCTGATATTGTCAGCGTGTGGTACCACTTCTATGCACACTACAGAGGCAATGTCTGAGCAGAGCGAAGCTACCACCAGATCTGCCAAAGTGCATGAATATTTTCTTAAAAATGGTCTTAAACTGATTGTGAAGGAAGACCACCGTGCACCGGTCGTGGTTTCCCAGATCTGGTACAAGATAGGCCCCAGCTATGAATATGGTGGCATTACCGGTGTCTCTCATGTATTGGAGCACATGATGTTCAAGGGCACTCGCAAACATGCCGCTGGTGAGTTTTCCCGTATTATCTCCGAACATGGCGGCCGGGAGAATGCCTTTACGGGCCCGGATTACACGGCCTATTTCCAGCAACTGGAGGCCAGTCGCCTGCCCATCAGTTTTGAAATGGAATCGGATCGGATGCGTAATCTGTTGTTGCCGGAGGACGAGTTCCTCAAGGAGGTAAAGGTAGTGATGGAAGAGCGGCGTATGCGTACCGAAGACAAGCCTGGGTCATTAACCTATGAGCAATTCAAAGCTACCGCTTTCCAGAGTAGCCCCTACCAACAACCCATTATCGGTTGGATGAATGATCTGGAAAATCTTACCGTTGCTGATCTGAGATCCTGGTACCGACAGTGGTATGCACCCAATAACGCCACTGTGATTGTAGTCGGTGATGTCAATCCCGATGAAGTTTTCAAGCTGGCAAAGAAGTATTTCGGTTCTTTTAAGCCGAGCACCATCGTACCGGCAAAACCACGCCTGGAACCTGAGCAAAAGGGTGAGCGGCGGATCACGGTCAAGGCCCCCGCTGAACTTCCAGTTTTGATAATGGGATACAAGACGCCGGTGTTAAAAACAGTTGATGAGCCCTGGAAAGCCTATGCCCTGGAAATGGTGGCTGGTGTGTTATCAGGCGGGAAAAGTGCCCGTTTGAGCAAAGAACTGGTGCGCGGTAAACAGTTGGCCAATAGTGCTGGTGCTGGTTACAGCCTGGCCTCGCGTCTTGATAGCTTGTTTATCCTCGAGGGTGTCCCTGCCAAGGGGCATACGGTGGCCGAACTGGAGCAGGCATTGCGTGAACAGGTCGAGCGACTGTCCACCGAGCTGGTTGATGAAGTGGAGCTGGAACGTATTAAAGCTCAGGTTGTGGCCGCCAAGGTCTATGAGCAGGATTCGGTTTTTTATCAGGCCATGCAAATGGGTATTCTGGAGACGGTGGATTTGAGTTGGCAGGTAGGAGAGGATTACGTGGAAAACTTACGCGCGATTACAGCGGAGCAGATCAGGCAGGTTGCCCGGGAATTCCTGGTGGGTGATGGTCTGACCGTGGGAGTGCTGGACCCCCAGCCCATAGACAAGGCTGCTGGCCACAAAATGAGCGGAGGCCACAATGGTTCTCACTAGAGTATTTCTGATTACTGGCCTGTGCTGGGTCGGACTGGTCCAGGCCACTCCCGAGATTCAGCATTGGCAGACGTCTAATGGTGCCCGGGTTTATTTCGTGCCGGCCCATGAGCTACCCATGGTCGATGTGCGCGTAGTATTTGATGCGGGCAGTGCTCGCGATGGTGGCAAGGCAGGATTGGCCTTGATGACCAATGGCCTGATGGATGAAGGCGCTGCCGGTCTGGATTCCGATGAGCTAGCCGGGCGTTTTGATTCTCTGGGCGCGCAATTCGGCGGTCATTCCATGAAAGACATGGCTATGTTCACCCTGCGTAGTCTCAATGATAAACACCTGTTGCAACCAGCGCTGAAGACTATGGCGCAGGTACTCAGTCAGCCCGATTTCCCCACAGATGCACTGGAACGTGAGCGGGCTCGGGTACTGACATCCCTGCAGCATGAGGCGCAATCACCGGGTGCTATTTCCGGTAAGGCATTTTACTCCGCCGTTTATGGTGAGCACCCTTATGGTCAGCCAGCGAATGGAACAGAAGAAAGCATTAAGGCACTTACCCGGAAAGATCTGCAAAACTATCATGGTCGCTATTATGTAGCGCATAATGCCCTGGTCGCCATTGTCGGTGATGTCAGTCGTGCCGAGGCTGAGCAGATGGCTGAGAATTTGCTGGCAGGTCTAAAAGAGGGTGAGGCCGTGCAAGCCCTGCCTAAGGTGACAGGCTTGGCTCATGCAAAAAATATCCATATTGATCATCCATCGAGCCAAACCCATGTATTAATGGGGCAACCGGGTATGCGTCGTGGTGATGACGATTATTTTCCATTGTATGTGGGTAACCACGTGCTGGGCGGTGGTGGCTTTGTCTCACGCATTACAAACGAAGTGAGAGAGAAACGGGGACTGTCTTACAGTGCTTATAGTTATTTCACCCCCATGCGTGAAGAGGGTCCATTTACTCTTGGCCTGCAGACGGCCAATAAGAATGTAGCTGAAGCACTGACGGTTCTAAAGGACACCCTGGATACATTTATTCAGCAGGGGCCGACGGAAAAGGAACTGGAAGCTTCGAAGAAAAATATCACCGGTGGACTGGCCCTGAGGACAGACTCCAATAAGGATATTATTGGCTACATCGCGATGATCGGTTTTTACGGTCAGCCACTGGATTATCTGGACACTTTTATTGACACAGTTAATGCCGTGACTGTGGCGCAGGTACGTGATGCCTATCTGCGACGTGTCATCCCGCCTTTGATGGTGACAGTGACGGTGGGTGGTGAGCAGGGTGTGGAGCCAGCGGGTAGCGAGCATTAGTAAAAGTGGCTCGGGGTAAACAGGGTACTAAAGGCTCCAGTCGTAACCAGCTACGGATTATCGCTGGCCAGTGGCGGGGTCGTAAGCTGGACTTCCCAGACGTGGAAGGCCTGCGACCCACACCGGATCGGGTGCGAGAGACTTTGTTTAACTGGTTGCAGTCATTACTGCCTGGTGCCCGTTGTCTGGACCTGTTCAGTGGTAGCGGCGCCCTGGGGTTGGAGGCTCTTTCACGGGGGGCGGCAGAGGCTGTCATGGTGGATCAAAACCCGCAAGTTATCAAACAACTGAATGACCATGTGAATACTCTGGCCGCCGAGAAGGCCAGTGTGATACAGGCCGATGTGCAGGCCTACCTTACCGGCCAGTCGCATCCCTTTGATATTGTGTTTCTCGATCCACCTTACCGGAAAAACCTGCTGGAACCCTGTTGCACCCTGCTGGTAGAAAACGGCTGGTTGAGCTCTTCGGCACGGATCTATATGGAAGTGGAGTCTGAACAGGAAATACTGCCCTTTTTGCCGCCGGGGTGGGAAGTTATCCGTGAAAAACAAGCCGGGCAGGTGGCTTATTATCTGATTCAGGCTTGACTACTGGTATGATAAAGCCTTGTTCCCGGCAACCTGATTATACAAACATGAAAATCACAGCCATTTACCCTGGATCCTTTGACCCCATTACTAATGGTCATGCTGACCTGATTCAGCGTGCAGCCGCTCTTTACGACCGTGTCATCGTGGCGATCGCTGCCAGTTCCAGGAAGTCACCACTATTTTCACTGGATGAGCGGGTGGCGCTGGCGGAGCAGGTGTTGTCTGGTATGGGTAATGTAGAAGTGCGTGGTTTTGACACCTTGTTGGCTGACTATGCCCGGGAGTGTGATGCGCAGGTGGTACTGCGTGGCCTGCGAGCGGTTTCTGATTTTGAATATGAGTTCCAGCTGGCAGGTATGAATAAGCGTCTGAATCCTGATCTGGAGACTATATTCCTGACTCCTGCGGAGGAATATACCTATATTTCTTCCAGCCTGGTTAAGGAAGTCGCCTCCCTGGGAGGAGATATCTCCGGCTTTGTCCACACAAAAGTTCGGGCTGCACTTAGTGACAGATTAGGGTAAAATACCGGGTTTTATTAACCCGCCGTATTTGCTTGCTGGCGTAGCGGTGGTTGTAGGAGGAAGTGTCCGTGGCACTGATAATTACCGACGAATGTATTAACTGTGATGTGTGTGAGCCCGAGTGCCCCAATGGTGCTATTTCCCAGGGTGACGAAATCTATGATATCGATCCCAACCTGTGTACCGAGTGTGTAGGTCATTACGATACCCCTCAATGTGTCGAGGTTTGCCCGGTGGATTGTATTCCCAAGGATCCTGATCGCGAGGAAACCCCAGAAGAGCTGCAGGCCAAGTACGAGCGTATTACCAACGCTTGAGTTTGTATGTGTAGTGATTTCTTAAAGGGCCCCTTACGGGGCCTTTTTGTTGTGTTCTCGTAACGCAGGTCGCCATTCAAAGTAGTTTTGTGTAATTATTGGTATGTGTTTGAAAGGATAGTGTTCATGAAAACCATACGTCTATTGCTCGTAAGTCTGCTGTTTACATTCAGCCTGCCCCTGTTCGCACTGTCGCCCGAAGCTGTTCGTGATGCACCGAGTGCGGCGGCTGTCGCTAGCGCCCATCCCTATGCCACTCAGGCGGGACACGAAATTCTTGAGGCTGGCGGTAATGCCTTTGATGCCAGCGTGGCTGTTAGTGCCGTTCTTGCTGTCGTGGAACCTTACAGTTCCGGCCTGGGTGGTGGTGGTTTCTGGCTGTTGCATCGCGCCTCTGATAACTATGAGGTGATGATAGATGGTCGTGAACGAGCACCTCTGTCCGCCCACCGGGACATGTATCTGGATAAACACGGAGAGGTCATCCCTGGCCTATCTATGGATGGGGCGCTAGCGGCGGGAATCCCTGGTGAGCCGGCAGCCCTGGCCCATATTGCTGAGAAATATGGGCAACTCCCTCTGGCGAAGAGCCTGGCCCCTGCCATTAAATATGCCCGTGAAGGCTTTCCTGTAACCGAACATTATCGGCGCATGGCCGGTTTTCGCCTCGAGGCTCTGCGTGCTTCGCCAGAATCGACAAAGGTATTCCTTAAGGACAACGAGGTGCCACCTCTTGAGCATCTCATTATTCAAGCGGACTTGGCCAACACTCTGGAGTTAATGGCCAAGAAAGGGGCCAGGGGCTTTTATCGGGGCAAGGTGGGTAAGGCGTTGGTCAAAGGTGTGCGCAAAAATGGCGGTATCTGGAAAACAAAAGATTTAAAGAAGTACCAGATCGTTGAGCGTGAGCCGTTGAAGGCTCCCTATTTCGGAATGACGGTGACCTCGGTAGCTCCTCCCTCATCCGGCGGGGTCGCCCTGTTGAGCATGCTCAATATTCTTGAACCCTATGATTTGCTACAGATGGATGAGACAAGTCGAATTCATCTAATCATCGAGGCTATGCGCCGCGCCTATAGGGACAGGGCCGAATATCTGGGTGATACGGATTATGTGAATGTTCCTGTCAGTCAGTTGATCGATCCTGAATATGCCGCGGGGCTGCGTGCCTCGATTAATCCGGAGCAGGCCACTAAAAGCAGTGAGTTGCGTGGCGTTCAAACCCAGGAGGGGGGGAATGACACCACCCACTTCTCCATCCTCGATAAGCAAGGCAACTATGTCGCTGCCACCCTGAGTATTAATTACCCCTTTGGCTCCGGATTCATGCCCGCAGGTACCGGTATCCTGCTCAATGACGAAATGGATGACTTCTCCGCCAAGCCGGGTGTAGCCAATGCCTATGGACTAGTCGGTGCTGAGGCTAATGCCATTGCACCGGGCAAACGTATGTTATCAAGTATGTCGCCTACCTTTGTCAGCAACGGCGAGCGGCTGGCAATTATCGGTACCCCGGGCGGTAGTCGCATTATTACTATGGTGCTGCTGGGTATCCTGGATTTTGCCGCAGGTAATAAGGTGGAGTCGTGGGTTAGCCTGCCTCGTTTCCATCATCAGTACCTACCCGACACGGTATTCCATGAAGCGGATGCTTTTACTGCTGAGCAAGTGCAAGCCCTAGAGCTGCGCGGTCACACCTTGAAAGCTTCGGATAACACATGGGGCAACATGCAGGCTATTCTCTGGGACAAAAAGTACAACGAAGTTAAAGCGGCCAGTGACCCGCGGGTCGAGGGCAGTGCGCAAGTTCAACAATAACCCGTAACT
>DAOWII010000004.1 GCA_030640985.1 Chromatiales bacterium | reverse complement strand
TCGGTACCAAACGCCAGGCACGCGATATTATGCTTGAAGAGGCTGAGCGCAGCGGTATGCCCTATGTTAACCAGCGTTGGTTGGGCGGCATGCTGACCAATTATCAGACGGTTAAAAAATCTATCAAACGGCTCAAGGAGCTGGAAGCAATGATGGACGATGGCAGTCTGGATCGCCTGGTGAAGAAAGAAGGCCTGATGCGTCGACGTGAGCTGGAAAAGCTGCAAAAGAGCCTGGGTGGGATTAAAAACATGAATGGTCTTCCTGATGCCCTGTTTGTTCTCGATGTGGGTCATGAAGATATTGCGATTGCCGAAGCGAATAATCTGGGTATTCCGGTTATTGGTATTGTGGATAGCAATGGTTCTATCAAGGGTATTGATTATGTGATCCCTGGTAACGATGATGCCAATCGTGCCATTAAGCTTTATGCCAAAGGTGTTGCCGATGCGATTCTGGAAGGAAAAGCAACCACGACTCAAACTGAAGGTCCAAAGGACGAGTTTATTGAAGTCGTAGAAGAAAGCGCCGCTGAGGGATAAGTTTCCCGGTTTGTGCTGGTAAAAAAGGGGGCTAGGCCCCCTTTTTTCGAATCTGATTTATGTGATGTGTGGTGATGCATTATTGTAAGACGTATCCCACGCAGCCAATATTGTATGAATATTTAAGAGGATTGTTGAGATGGCAATTACAGCTGCACAGGTAAAAGAACTCCGTGAGCGTACAGGCGCGGGTATGATGGAATGCAAAAAGGCATTGGTTGAGACTGATGGTGACATGGAGTTGGCAATTGAGCACATGCGCAAAACAGGTCTGGCCAAGGCAGATAAAAAGGCCGGACGTATAGCGGCTGAAGGTATTATCGTTGTTAAGGCAAGTGATGATGGCAAGCGTATGGCGATGGTTGAAGTGAACTGTGAAACCGATTTTGTCGCGAAAGGTGACGATTTCTGTAACTTTGCTGAAGGTGTGTCTCAACGTGTATTAGAGAAACAGCCTGAAGATATTGATGCCTTGTTGGCGATGTCATATTCCGATGATGATGCGACTACTGTGGCTGATGTTACAAAGGGTTTGATTGTCAAAATTGGAGAAAATATCTCGATTCGTCGTTTAGCTAATTTTGAAACCACTACCGGTACACTGTCTTTTTACAAGCATGGTGACAGCATTGGAGTAGCCGTTGAAACAGAAGGTGGAGATGACAGCCTGGGTCGTGATCTGGCTATGCACATCGCTGCCAGCCGCCCTGAGTGTGTTAGTGAGGCAGATGTTTCTGTCGAACTGGTGGAAAAAGAGAAAGAAATATTCAGTGCGCAAGCTGCTGAAAGTGGAAAACCTGCTGAGATCATCGAAAAGATGGTTGAGGGTCGAATCAAGAAATTCCTGAAAGAGATCACCTTGCTGGGGCAACCTTTTGTAAAAGATCCAGACAACACCATTGAACAATTACTGAAGAGTGCAAGTGCAACTGTAGTGCGCTTCCAGCGTTTTGAAGTGGGTGAAGGCATCGAGAAAAAAGAAGATGACTTTGTCAGTGAAGTCATGGCTCAGGTACGTGGAAGCTAATTGATGACAACTACTACCCCCAGTCCTGCTTATAAGCGTGTATTGATAAAATTCAGCGGTGAAGCGCTGATGGGGGATCAGGAGTTTGGTCTTGACCCGGTGATAGTCAAGCGCGTCTCTGTTGAAATTGCTGAGCTGGTTCAAGCCGGTGTTGAAGTAGGGGTGGTAATTGGGGGGGGTAATATTTTCCGGGGTGTCAGCCTGGCTGCAGAAGGTATGCAACGTGTAACAGCTGATCAAATGGGTATGCTGGCGACTATTATCAATGCCCTGGCAATGCAGGATGCGTTGGAAAATGAAAGCTTGGAAGTGCGGGTTATGTCCGCATTGTCAGTGCCAGAAACATGCGAAGATTATGTTCGCCGTAGAGCGGTGCGTCATCTGGAAAAAGGGCGTGTTGTAATCTTTGCTGCAGGAACCGGTAATCCATTCTTTACTACGGACACTGCTGCCAGTCTGAGGGGCATAGAAATTGATTCGGAACTGGTTTTAAAAGCAACCAAGGTTGATGGAGTCTATTCCAGTGACCCAGTTAAAGATCCTTCAGCGACTCGCTATACACATTTGAATTATGATGAAGTTCTGGAAAAAGATTTGAGAGTAATGGATCACACTGCAATTATCTTATGCCGGGATCATAATATGCCCCTGCGAGTGTATGACATGAATAAATCAGGTGCTTTGCTTGGTATTATTCAGGGTGCAGATGAAGGGACTCTGGTTAACTAAAGATAAGTGAAAGCTTAAGCGAGAAACGAGTACAGGGTTTGTATAGGGGATATGCATGGTTAACGAGATTATAAAAAACGCCGAAACACGTATGCAAAAAAGTGTAGTGGCACTGAAAAATGAGCTTTCAAAACTAAGAACCGGGCGTGCACATGTCAGTCTACTGGACCATGTGACAGTAGAGTATTATGGTTCTGATGTTCCGCTAAGCCAGGTGGCGAATATTTCTGTTGAAGATGCCCGCACACTCAGTGTGTCGCCATGGGAAAAACCTATGGTGCAAGTAATTGAAAAGGCCATCATGACATCTGATTTGGGACTGAACCCAAGTACATCAGGTGATTTAATTCGTATTCCACTGCCCATGCTTACAGAAGAACGCCGAAAGGACATGATTAAAATAGTTCGTCAGGAGGGTGAGAATTCCCGTGTCGCTATCCGAAATATCCGACGTGATGCAAATTCTGAAGTAAAGTCTCTGCTTAAAGATAAGAGCATTACCGAAGATGAAGAAAAACGTGCGGAAGCGGATATCCAGAAATTGACCGACAAATATAGCACCACTGAAGTTGAAAATATTCTGGTACAAAAAGAAAAGGATTTGATGGATTTCTGATCTCTGTCGTCTGGTTACAATACTCAAGATACGATGGTTAATACCCATATGATATTGTGCTTGCTTGTATCTAAATGCATGTGGATTGTGACTTAGTTTATGGCTACTCAAGATTCCAATCTAACTTCCAGTGATAAACTGCCATGTCACATTGCCATCATAATGGATGGTAATGGTCGATGGGCCAAGAAACGATTTCTCCCCCGTATTGCCGGACATCGCGCCGGGATGGAGTCTGTTCGTTCAACTGTTCGTTGCTGCCTTGAGAAAGGAATCAAAACCCTTACCCTTTTTGCCTTTAGTAGTGAGAATTGGCGGCGTCCTGCCGAAGAAGTTAACTTGCTCATGAGTTTGTTTATGACAGCACTTGATAAAGAAGTGCTCAAGTTACATAAAAATGGCGTGCAGTTGAAAATAGCAGGTGATTTATCTGCATTTTCGGAAGAACTACAGCAGCGTATTGCCAATGCTGAAGCGCTGACAAAAGATAATATCGATTTGACTTTGATTATTGCCGCTAACTATGGCGGTCGGTGGGATATTGTACAAGCAACACAAAAAGTGGCTCATTTAGTAGGGCAAGGGGTACTGAATCCTGATGCCATAACAGAAGAAGAGATACACCGTCATTTGGTGTTATCTGATTTGCCTGAACCTGATTTATTCATTCGTACCGGCGGTGAGCAGCGGATCAGTAATTTTTTGTTATGGCAACTTGCATATACAGAGCTTTACTTTACTGATGAACTTTGGCCTGATTTTGATGCCTCATCATTTGATAATGCCCTACTTTCATTTGCTTCAAGGCAACGACGTTTTGGGCGAACGGGTGAACAAGTAGAGGATAAGAAAAATGCTTAAACAACGTATAGTTACGGCATTAATATTAGCACCATTGGTACTCCTGGGTATCTTATACCTGGATACGTCGGTGTTTGCTGCAATTATTGCGATAATTATTGCACTCGGGGCCTGGGAGTGGACTGTGTTGGCCAGGCTGCAGGGTGCTTTACGAATCGCTTATGTTGTTGTTTTGTTGTTATCAATCATGGTCCTCTATTACTACCTGATTCTTCCCGCTTCAATCACTTCTCCTTCGGTTACCCTATTGTATGCAGCCCTAATATGGTGGGTGTTGTCTCTATTCTGCGTGATTATTTATCCGTCCGGTTCCAGAGTGTGGCAATCTTCCCGCTTATTATTAGCCGTCGCTGGTTATATTGTATTAATCCCTGCCTGGTTATCTATTGTACTTTTATTGCAGCATTCTGGTCCGGGTTATGTTCTGCTATTAATGCTGTTGGTCTGGGGGGCTGATATTGGAGCTTATTTTGCAGGCCGTCGTTTTGGCCGTCACAAGTTGGCCCCAAAAGTTAGCCCAGGTAAAACATGGGAAGGCTTAATAGGTGCTTTGATGGCAACTATTATTATCGTTGTTACAGCCTTTCCGTTACTTGAGGTGGCTCCTGAGTCTCGTACGAATTTGCTGGCTCTTAGTTTATTGGTTGTGCTGGTTTCGGTACTGGGCGATCTCCTGGAAAGCATGTTTAAGCGTATGGCCGACGTTAAAGACAGTGGTGGCCTGCTACCCGGTCATGGTGGTATTTTGGACCGCATTGATAGTCTTACCGCAGCAGCGCCTGTATTCGCACTAGGTTTGTACATGCTGGGTGAAATGGCATGATTGGTATTACAGTACTTGGCGCAACGGGTTCTATTGGTGTCAGTACATTAGATGTATTGGCTCGCCATTCTGAACAATATCGTGTCATCGCGTTAACTGGAAACAGTCAGGTTGAGCGCTTACATGAGCAATGTTTACAGCACCGTCCGCAATATGCCGTTATGGCCAACGAGGCTGCTGCCGAGCAACTACAGGCACGATTAAAGATAAGTGCACCGGACGTTGAGGTATTGGCAGGAGCAGAAGCGCTAGAGAAGGTTGCGAGCTTAACTGAAGTTGATTATGTGATGGCTGCAATTGTTGGGGCCGCTGGTCTTCGGTCAAGTATCGCTGCTGCTAAGGCTGGGAAACGAGTACTGCTGGCAAACAAGGAGGCACTTGTTATGTCAGGACGTATTTTCATGGATGCGATACGTGAAAATGGTGCTGAGCTTTTACCCATTGACAGTGAGCATAATGCAATCTTTCAGTGTATGCCGTCAGATCTTAGCCACGGTCTGGGTAAAGTAGGTGTTCGTAAAGTTCTGTTAACCGCCTCGGGTGGTCCATTTCGGGAGACTCCACTGGAGATGCTACAGCATGTTTCACCTGCTCAGGCGGTTGCACATCCTAACTGGAGCATGGGGAAAAAGATCTCTGTTGACTCTGCCACCATGATGAATAAAGGCCTGGAAGTTATTGAGGCTTGCTGGTTGTTTAATACGGATAGTTCAAAAATTGAAGTGGTCTTGCATCCACAAAGTATTATTCATTCGATGGTGGAATATGTTGATGGTTCCGTACTTGCCCAACTCGGTAACCCTGACATGCGCACACCAATTGCGCATGCCTTGGCATGGCCAAAACGTATTGAGTCTGGTGTCAGCAGCCTGGATCTGATTGCAGTGGGGAATTTGGAGTTTCAGTCTGTGGATTTTGGGCGTTTCCCATGCTTACGTCTGGCATTTGATGCATTCCAGGCAGGAGGGTCAGCTCCTGCTATTTTAAATGCCGCCAATGAAATAGCTGTGGCAGCCTTTCTGGAAGAAGAAATTACTTTCACTGATATCCCTGATGTAATTGAAGAGACTCTCTCAGCATTACCTTCCAGGGATGTCGATAATTTAAATACTGTACTAAATGATGATAAGTCAGCCCGCGCAGTGGCCAATGACATCATCTTGAGACGGGCATCTTGATGTTAGATTTTGTTTACACGGTTTTTGCATTTCTGCTTGCCCTAAGTGTGCTTATTGCCGTGCATGAATTTGGCCACTTTTGGGTGGCTCGTAAAATGGGTGTCAAAGTACTGCGCTTTTCAATTGGCTTTGGTAAACCCATATGGACGTATACTGCAGGCGCTGACCGAACAGAGTATATCGTTTCCGCACTGCCGTTAGGCGGTTATGTGAAAATGCTTGACGAAAGAGAGGGCGAAGTCCCCGAGGAAGAGTTATCTCGTGCTTTTAACCGTCAAACGGTTAGTAAACGTTTTGCCATAGTCGCTGCTGGTCCGGTTTTTAATTTTCTTTTAGCTATCGCTGCCTATTGGTTGATGTTTGTTACTGGAGTGCCAGGCATAAAACCAATTTTGGGTGAAATTGAAAGTGGATCTATAGCTGCTCAGGCGGGCCTAATGACGGGACACGAAATAATTACTATCAATGGGGAGTCAACACCTACCTGGGGTGCAGTGTATGACCATGTGCTTCCCAGCGCATTGCGTAAGGAACCTCTAAAGCTGACTGCGCAAAAGAACAACCTGCAGAGTAACTATAAACTTCGATTTGATCTAATTCAGGATGATATTGAAATTGAAGATTTATATACAGAAATAGGTTTGCAACCCCTGCGCCCTAAAATACTTCCTGTTATAGGGGAACTGGTTTCAGGTTCTCCGGCAGATAAGGCGGGTCTAAAGTCAGGAGATATGATTACACATATAAATACGCAAGTAATAACCGACTGGCAGCAGCTAGTGAACATGGTTCGTAAGGCACCTGGTGAAGAACTTGTGTTTATGGTTGAGCGTAACGGGGAAATGAATAGATTAGTTATTAACCTTGAGCGCGTTGAGACTGCCCAGGGTGATATTGGTCGTATTGGTGCCGGCGTTAAAATTAACCCTGAGCTATATAAAGAGATGCGCGCCGAACATCACTACTCCCCTTTAGATGCCATAGGCCAGGCTGTTTATAAAACCTGGGACATGGCAACACTAACACTTCGTATCCTAGGTGAAATGCTTATTGGTAAGGCCTCTCTGGATAACATCAGTGGCCCAATATCAATAGCACAGTACGCTAAAAGTTCCGTAGATGCGGGGTTGCCACAATTTTTAGGTTTTCTTGCGATAATAAGTATTAGTCTCGGGGTGCTTAACTTACTGCCAATTCCTTTGTTGGATGGTGGGCATCTAATGTACTATTGTGTTGAAGTGCTCAAGGGGAGTCCTGTTTCTGAACAAACCGAAGTGCTTGGACAGAAAATAGGTATTGCGATTATTATGTTACTAATGAGTCTTGCTTTTTACAATGATTTCGTGCGAGTACTTGGATGAAAATGACACATGTTTTTGGAAGGGTTTATGTTTTGGGTCAATTAAGACTTATTCTTTTTGTAATATGTTTTTGGTCTAATGCGGCTATAGCTTTTTCTCCCTTTGAAATTGAAGGTATTGAGATAGAAGGGCTGCAAAGAATATCAGTGGGAACAGTATTTAACTATCTTCCGGTAAAAAAAGGTGATGTTCTGGATGATAAATCGGCATCTGATATTATCAGGGGCCTTTACCAGAGCGACTTTTTCAAGGATGTAAGGGTTAGCCAGGATGGGAGGATATTGAAAATAACATTGGTTGAACGTCCCTCTATTAGAAATATAAATATAGAGGGAAATGAGAAAATTCCATCAGATGCATTATTAGATAGTCTCAAGCAGGTAGGCTTTTCATCTGGTCAAGTATTTAATCGTTCCATCCTTGATAAGGTGGAGCAAGAGTTGAAACGTCAGTATTTGAGTCTTGGAAGATATGACGTTCAGGTGAGTTCTACCGTGACAGAGCTCGAACGAAATCGTGTCGATGTTGGTATTAAAGTAAAAGAGGGCTTTTCTACCAGAATATACCAAATAAATATTACAGGCAATGAAGCCTATGATGATGATTTTCTTTTAGCTAAATTTGAGTCGGGTGTTTCTCCTGCATTTTCATTATTTAGTGGTCGGAACAAATATTCAAAACATAAGCTTACGGGGGATCTGGAAATATTGCGTTCATTTTACCTGGATCGAGGTTATATCGATTTTACTATTGAGTCTACGCAGATTTCTATTTCCCCAGATAAACGCTATGTATATATTATTATTAATGTATCGGAAGGGGACGTATTTACAGTTAATGAAGTGAAAATTGCAGGTGACCCCATTCTTCCTGTCGATGAGTTAATGGCGCTTATTGAAATTGATGATGGTGATATTTTTTCTCGGCGAAATATTTCGGAGGCAAGTAAAAAGATTAGTGATCGCCTGGGCGATGAAGGGTATGCTTTCTCGAATGTAAATCCTGTTCCTGATGTTGATAGAGATAATCAAAAGGTTGATATTACTTTTTTCATTGACCCTGGCAAACGAGTTTATGTGCGGCGTATTAATGTGGTAGGTAATAATAAAACACTAGATGGAGTTGTAAGAAGAGAAATTCGCCAAATGGAAGGTGAATGGATATCTACTGAGAAATTGAATCGATCTCGAGCAAGAATTAATCGTTTAGGTTTCTTTACGGCAGTAAATATTGATACACCTTTGGTGCCTGGATCTTCCGATCAAGTTGATGTGAATTTTAAACTTAAAGAGCGTGATACTTTTGGCACTTTCAGTATTGGTGCAGGTTATGGCGATACTCAGGGTTTCCTGGTTAATAGTAGTATTAACTGGGAGAATTTTATGGGTACGGGAAAACGTTTTGATCTGAACTTCAATAATAGTGAGGCAAATACGGTATATAACTTTAGCATTCAGGATCCTTACTATACTCTTAATGGAGTTAGTCGTGGCTTTAACGTATTTTATCGTGCGACAGATGCCGGAGAAGCAAATGTTGCAGATTACACAACCGATTCCTATGGTTTAGGTATGAATTATGGTTTTCCTGCAAGCGAGATAGACCGCATACGCCTGGGGGCTAAATGGGAGCATACCCAGCTTAATACAACGGCAGATACTCCTACGCATATTCTTAATTTTTGCATCGTTTCTTCAGAAAATGGTGATTGTGTTTTTGACTCCTATAAATTAAGTTCAAGTTGGTCCAGGGACTCTCGTGATCGAGCTATTTTCCCTTTAAGTGGTGGTAAGCAATCCTTGTCATTGGAAATGGCAGTGCCTGGATTTACGGATAGTTTGAACTTTTATAAAGTTCGTTATAATAATAAACATTATTGGCCTGTTCATAATGATATCTCTTTTGCTGTAAACCTTGATTTGGCCTATGCCGACATCTATGGGGACTCAGAACTGCTTCCACCATTTGAAAAGTATTATGCAGGTGGCACACGCACGGTACGTGGTTATCAGGGGAATAGTCTTGGTGCTGAAGGAACTATAGACGATGTAACTAATGAACCATTAGGTGGTAATGTTCGAATTGTCAGTAACCTTGAGCTAACTTTCCCATCCCCTTTTGCGGAGGAGAGTGACTCACTCAGGTTTATTGCCTTTGTGGATGCTGGAAATGTATTTGATAGTACGATTGGTGTTGAACTGGATGAATTGCGCTATTCGACAGGATTAGCTATGGTATGGTTAACTCCGGTTGGATTGATGACGTTTAATTTCTCTAGTACGTTGAATGAGGAAATCGATGACAAAACTGATAGTTTCCAATTTTCTTTAGGTGCTCCTTTTTAAAGTTTTCTAAAATAATGAAGTGCATCTTATTTATTGTTAGAGGGTTATTTTGTGAATAAGTCAGGTAAAGGAATTTTGTTTTGTGCGACACTTGTATTATTTGTTGGTAATGCAATTGCAGCGGATGTGCGTGTTGCATTTGTTAATACATCCCAAATATTAGAGCAAATACCCCAGGGTGAGGCAAGTCGAGAGGAATTGCAGAGTGAATTTTCACCTCGTGACGACTCTTTAATTGCAAGCCAAAAAAAACTCAAATCGCTTGAAGATAAACTTGCAAGAGATGGCGCTGTTATGACTGAAGATGCTCGCCGGGAACTTGAGCGTGATGTTTTGGGGCAGCAGCGAGAGTTAGCCCGTGCTCGAGACGAATTTGCCGAAGACTTAAATATACGCCGCAATGAAGAGTTCGCGAAACTTCAACGCCTCGTTGTTGATACTATTGTACGAATAGCGAAAGAAGACAGCTATGATCTTGTTCTTGAGGCTGGTGTTGTCTATGCCAGTGATAAGGTGGATATTACGGATAAACTTATTAGTCGCCTAAAACAGCAGTTCACGCCTCAGTAGCTATATGGGCAGGAAACTCTTGTGAAGATTACTCTATCTGAACTGGCAAAAAAACTAAACGCCCAATTAACAGGTGATCCTGATTGCCTGGTAACAGGACCGGCAACTTTGGAAAATGCTGGCCCTGAACACTTCACTTTTATCACGAATTCTCAATACAGAAAGTTTCTGCATAATTGTCAGGCAGGTGTTGTTATTGGTACGCAGTCTGATCTAAATGATTATAGTGGCAATTCCTTGATAGTGTCAGTTCCCTATGTAAGTTATGCAATAGCGGCCTCTCTTTTTTCTCCTGATTTATTTCAGGCTCAGGGGGTTCATGCCTCTGCCGTAGTTGATTCTAGTGTCAAACTTTCTGATAGTGTCTCTATTGGTGCAAACAGTGTTATTGAGGCTGACGTTATACTCTCTGGTGGCGTTGTGATCGGCGCAGGTTGTTACATTGCTCAAAACTGTGAAATAGGAGAGGGCTCCCATATAAGTGCTAATGTCAGTTTATACCATGAGTGTACTATTGGCAGGGACTCAATTGTTCACTCTGGTGCTGTTATTGGTGCCGATGGTTTTGGTTTCGCAAATGATGATGGCTCATGGATTAAAGTCCCGCAACTTGGCAGGGTATGCATAGGTGATAATGTCGAAATAGGAGCAAATACTACTATCGATAGAGGAGCCATTGAGAATACCGTGATTGAAGATGGTGTTAAGATCGATAATCTGGTACAAATTGCACACAATGTAAATATTGGAGCCAATACGGCAATAGCAGGTTGTGTTGGAATTGCCGGAAGTACTCGGATTGGAAAAAATTGTGCTATTGCTGGAGGTGTTGGTTTATTGGGCCATCTTGAAATTGTTGATGGTGTTACAGTAACGGCAATGTCGATGGTAACAAAATCTATAACAAAATCGGGTGTCTATTCTTCCGGCACGCCACTGGAAGATAACAAGCAGTGGCACAAGAACTTTGTCCGTTTCAAACAGCTGGATGAGATGACTCGTCGTGTCAGACAGTTAGAAAAAGAATTAAAGAGTATAAAAGAGGATTAATTAGTGAATACAATGGACATATATGAAGTGCTTCAATACTTGCCCCATCGATATCCCTTTCTGTTGATTGACAGAGTTGTAGATTTTGAACCAGGTAAGTCACTTGTTGCAATTAAAAACGTTACTATTAATGAGCCGTTCTTCCCCGGACATTTCCCGCGTCATCCTGTTATGCCCGGCGTCCTGATTCTTGAGGCACTAGCTCAGGCGACAGGCATCCTGGCTTTCAAATCAACGGATACCAAGCCTGATGATAATACACTGTATTATTTTGCGGGAATTGACAATGCACGGTTTAAGAAGCCTGTTCAGCCAGGTGATCAACTTCGGTTAGAAGTCGAGGTTATTAAATCAAAACGTGGAATCTGGAAGTTTTCAGCAATTGCAAAAGTTGATGATAATGTGGTTTGTAGTGCAGACCTCATGTGTGCAGAACAAAAAGTCTAATGAGTTTACATCCAACAGCCATAATTGATCCCTCAGCATGTTTTGGTGATGATGTTTCAGTGGGAGCTTATGCGGTTATAGGCCCTGATGTTACGATTGGTTCTGGAAGCTGGATCGGTCCACATGTTGTGATTAACGGGCCGACGACTATTGGTTGTGAAAACAAAATATTTCAGTTCGCCTCAATTGGAGAGGTCCCTCAGGACAAAAAATATGATAATGAGCCTACTCGATTAGAGATAGGTGACCGAAATACGATTCGTGAATTTGTAACCATTAATCGAGGCACTATTCAGGATGAAGGGGCCACCCGGATTGGGAATGATAATTGGATCATGGCCTATGTGCATATTGCCCATGATTGCATTGTTGGTGATAATATTATTTTTTCAAATAATGCATCATTAGCAGGTCATGTTACAGTGGGCGATTATGCTATTTTAAGTGGGTTTACGCTGGTACATCAATTTTGTGCTATCGGTGCACATTGTTTCACTGGTATGGGTAGTTCTATATCAAAAGATGTGCCTCCATACTTAATGATCTCTGGTAGCCCGTCTCGCCCCTATGGCGTCAACACCGAAGGACTTAAACGTCGTGGTTACTCAACAGAGTCACTAAAAGCCATTCGTCAGGCATATAAAGTTTTATATCGTAATGGGTTATCACTTGATGAAGCTAAGGAAAAGCTTAGTCTGATGGCAGACGAACACGAGGTTCTTAAGATGTTCTCAGAATTCCTGGATAAATCTGAGCGCAGTATTATTCGTTGAATTTTAGATTATAGACCAAGCATTTCTAAAGCCAGTTTTCCAATACTGGTGCTGCGCTTACTACTATTTAGTTTTTTCTCTATACCATTTAATTTCTCACGCATTTCGATCAGCGCTGTTTGATCCTCCAGAAACCGTCTGATCTCCATGCTTATATTTCCAGCCGTCGCATCGTTCTGGATAAGTTCTGGTACAACGCGTTCTCCTGCTACTATGTTGCATAGAGCTATGTCTTTAATTTTAATTAAATGTTGCATGATTCCATAGGTTAATGGAGATACCTTGTATATCACTACTAAAGGAATGCCCATGATGGCTATTTCAAGGGTGGCTGTTCCTGAGGCGGTTGCAATGGCGTCACAGGCACGCATTACATCATATGGCCTATCAGCAACGACCTTTATATTCAGGGTGTTATTTTCGAGATACGGGGCAAGATCATCTTCGCTGAGCGAAGATGCGCGTGAAAGAATAAATTGCAGATGAGGCTGCGTCTTGTTTAGTTTCTCGGCTGTTTCCAGTAAGACAGGGAGCAAGCGCTTTATTTCACTCTGACGGCTACCCGGGAACAGGCCAACAGTCTGACGGGATGGTTCGAGAGAAAATGCCTTCAAGGCCTCTTCACGACTTAGATCGCTGCAGACCTCGTCTGTGAGTGGATGCCCAACAAAACGTACTGGAACATTCGCCTTTTCATAAAAGGGGACTTCAAAGGGAAATACCACCGCCATCATATCGATACGTTGACCGATCATATGTACTCGACCCTGACGCCATGCCCAAACTTGTGGGCTAATGTAATACAGTACCTTTATGCCTAGTGCTTTTGCTGTTTTGGCTAAACGTAAATTGAAATCAGGGTAGTCTACCAGTATAAGTAGATCCGGTTTTTGTTCACGTAATTGTTTGCGCATCAGGAGAAGTGCGCTGTAAACCGTGCGAAAGTGGATTAATACTTCAACCAGCCCAACAACGGCCATGTCAGCAGAATCTACCAGTGTTTCCACACCGGCTTTACGCATGTGGGGGCCACCAATACCAAAAAACTTTACCTTAGGTGCGTGCCTTTTAACTTCGTGAACAAGGTGGGATGCGTGTAAATCTCCTGAGGCCTCTCCTGCGACAATTAATACTTTTTTTTCAGTATTCTCAGCCAAGAACCACTCCTTTGATTACATCAAGAATTATGTCGATCTGCTCATCTTCGAGCTCTGGATAAATCGGCAGCGACATACATTGGCTTACAATCTTTTCCGTAACAGGAAGAGATAGATTAGCGCAATCCTCAGAAAAAACTTCCTGTTGATGTAATGGGATAGGGTAATAAACTGCACAGGCAATATCTTTTGCCTGAAGGGCCTGCATGATTTCATCACGCTGTTCGCTTAATAAGGTATATTGATGATAGACATGTGTCCCCTTGCCATCTTCGTGAGGAGGGGTGATGTCAGGCAGTTGTGATAGTGCTGTTGTATAACGATGTGCCACACGTCTTCGCTGCTGATTATATTCATCTATGTGTTTTAGTTTGGCACGCAACACAACGGCCTGTAGTTCATCCAGTCGACTATTAAAACCTAATTCCGAATGATGGTAGCGTTTCCAGCTGCCATGGTTGCGTAGTACTTTGAGGTGTTCTGCTATTTCATCAGAGTTAGTGCTTATTAGACCTCCATCACCGAAACAGCCGAGGTTCTTGCTAGGGAAAAAACTGAAACACCCGGCGATACTCAGGCTTCCGCTTTGATCTCCATCAATATCGGCGCCAAATGATTGTGCGCAATCCTCAACCATCAGCAGTTTGTGTTCTTTAGCTATTGTCTGTAGTGCAGACATGTCGGCGGGTTGACCAAACAGGTGTACAGGTAATATAGCGCGGGTGGCGGGTGTAATCGCCGCCCGGACTTGTGCTGCATCAATATTAAATGTATCTGGGTCGATGTCTACAAATACAGGTATGGCTCCCACATATTTAATTGCCTCAGCCGTAGCGATAAAGGTGAATGGAGTGGTAATAACCTCATCACCTTCCTTTATACCCGCTGCAATCAATGCCAGGTGCAGGGCATCGGTTCCGGAGGCAACGCCGATGGTATGTTTTACCCCAAGGTAGTCGGCTGCTTCCTGCTCAAAACCACTTACATTTGGACCTAAGATATACTGAGTGGCTCCCAGCGCTTGCTGTATAGCAGGATCAATTTCATCTTTTAAGGATAAATACTGTTTCTTCAGATCAACCATTGGGATCATAATTACGCTCTCCGTTACAATGCGCTGTTGTTAGTGAGCAAATCACTAATCTTAAGGGCGGTTTCTAGTGCTTGTCTTCCATCTTCACCGGTAACAGGAGGAGGACTGTCGGTAGCAATTGCCGTTAAAAAGGCTTCAGCTTCTGCCATGATGGCATCACTATTTTCGAAGATACTTTCTTCACTGGTGATTTCAGGAATACCAGGGAACATTTCTTTTTTACCTTTACGGTGGACACTCAGTATTTTGTCCTGGAAGTCTATGGATATATAGGCATCAGGTTGGAATATACGCATTTTACGTTGTGGTTTCATGGTTACCCGACTGGCCGTGACATTGGCCACACAACCACTTTCAAACTGGATCCGGGCATTTGCAATATCGGTTTCTGCAGTGAGTACAGATACTCCGTTAGCATCAATATGGCTAATGGGAGAACGAACCAGGTTTTGGATGATATCAATATCATGGATCATAAGATCCAGGACCACATTGACATCGGCACCACGAGGATTGAAGGGGGCAAGCCGGTGTGATTCGATAAACTGAGGGCTTTTGAGTACATCACCCAGAGCCAGTACGGCGGAATTGAAACGTTCTAAATGGCCGACCTGCAGTACGCAACTATTGTCTGCAGCAATTTCAATTAATTCATCGGCCTGCTCCACTGTCGTGGTGATGGGTTTTTCAAGCAAGACATGAATGCCTCGTTGCAGGCAGGTTTTTGCGACTTCATAGTGTTGTTGAGTAGGCACAACAATACTAACGGCGTCTACTTCATCAAGTATTTCGTGATAATCGCTGACAGCCACCGTATTACATTCTTCTGCAACATTGCGAGCGGCTTGCTCATTGGAATCGACCACAGCGATGAGTTCTGAATTTTTCAATGCCGCATATTTCTGTGCATGGAACCTGCCCAGATAGCCGACACCAATAACGGCAGTTTTAATTGTTTTCATAATAATAAGTCAGTATTGAGTGTGTATGTGGTGAAAGTCTTTATCCCGTATCGGGGTTTATCCCGTATCGGGACAAATACCAGGTTCTCAGGCGGGGATTATTCGAGGGGACACAATCGCTGTCTGAAAGTAATGAATGACTCGTTGGCAGCCATTATACATTAATGTGTTGATGGTATTTAGTGATATTAATATGACGCTATTAGAACAGCTGAGGTATCCTAGACGGTGTTGTGTGATTCTTTGTTTGTAGAATGAGGGGGTAGAGTGGGACCAGAACAGCAACAAGACAGTTTTTCTTTTGACTCAATGTCCAGGCTTGTGGCCGGAGTGGATGAGGTAGGGCGTGGCCCACTTGCGGGAGCGGTTGTCACTGCGGCGGTGATCCTTGACCCACTTAAGCCTATTGAAGGTCTGGACGATTCCAAAAAACTGAGTGAGTCCCGGCGGGAGGCATTAGCCGAGATAATTAAGGAGCGTTCCCTTGCCTGGGCTATCGGGCGTGCAGAGGTTGAAGAAATTGATAAGCTGAATATTTTACAGGCAACTCTACTTGCCATGCAGAGGGCGGTAGAAGCCTTACAACCGACCCCTGATCATGCCCTTATTGATGGTAATCGCTGCCCACCAAGCCTGCCTTGTAGTTCAGAGTTTGTCATCCAGGGTGATGGCAAGATTGAAGCCATCAGTGCAGCCTCTATTTTGGCAAAGGTAACCCGAGATAAGGAGATGATTGAACTGGATAGAAAGTATCCTGGTTATGGACTCGCCGGGCATAAGGGCTATCCGACCAAAGCACATATTCAGGCACTTACAGAGTTAGGCGTGACACCGATTCATAGACGCACCTTTGGACCGGTCAGGCGGGTATTAGAGGGTATTTAAAATCTATTTAACGCAAAGGACGCGAAGGGTGCAGAGGAAGAACAAGGAACTTCAGTCTTTTTATGTATAATTCTTTGCGTTAGATCCTGCTCTATTCGATCTCAATTAAGGCCTCATCAGGATTAACCCGGTCGCCTTTTTGTATATGCACCGCAACCACCTTACCTGTTACAGGTGCCTGAATCTCTGATTCCATCTTCATCGCCTCGGTGACGAGTACAGGATCACCTGCTTTGACTTCATCGCCTACCTTAACCAGTACATCGACCACCGTGCCGGGCATAGAGGTGCTCACATGACCAGGCTTGGTAGCGCGTGGGTGTTGACTGCCTCCGGTGGTACTTTTGTTTGCGCTTCCCTCTCCCTGCAGTAACTCATCCAGCACTTCGACATTGATCTCTTCCGGGACGCCATCAACGGTGACAAAGAAGGGGCGAAGCTCCTGAGTTTTATGGCCCGTACCCGTTACTTGTATATGGTAGGTTTCACCATGCAAGGTCACATTGAACTCGGTGGGCACAGCCTTTGCCCCTGGTTCATCACTCACCAATGGCTCCAGTGATTCCGGTTTTAGTGTGCCGGCCTCTCTTTGTTCCAGATATTCACGTGCGATATCCGGGAACATGGCGTAGGTCAGCACATCTTCTTCTGATTTAGCTAACTCCCCGATTTCTTTTTGCAGGTTTTCAAGTTCAGGCTTAAGCTGATCCGCTGGCCGACATTCGATAAGTTCCTCATTACCGATAGCCTGTTGCCGCACAACAGTATTAATACTGCCGGGTGCCTTGCCATATCGTCCCTGAAGATAGTATTTCACTTCATTAGTGATATTTTGATAACGACTGCCGGTAAGTACATTCAGCACGGCTTGTGTACCCACGATCTGTGAAGTAGGCGTAACAAGAGGAGGGTAGCCAAGGTCTTCCCGAACCCGGGGAATTTCGGCCAATACCTCATTCATTCGGTTTAGGGCGCCTTGTTCCTTGAGTTGATTGGATAAGTTTGAAATCATTCCTCCGGGTACCTGGTTGACCTGTACCCGGGTATCGACACCGGTAAATTCACTTTCGAACTGATGGTATTTTTTGCGCACTTCGTAGAAATAGAAGCCAATCTCCTGCAATAGTTCCAGATCCAGCTCGGTATCGTATTCTGTACCCTTGAGTGCCGCGACCATGCTTTCTGTAGGCTCATGGCTGGTGCCACCCGCAAATGCCGAGATAGCCGTGTCTATGTGATAACAGCCATTTTCTATGGCCTTCAGGTGACACATGCTGGAGAGCCCGGAGGTAGCGTGGGAATGTAACTGCAGCGGGATATCCACGTTGCTTGTCAGGGCGGATACCAGCTCCGCTGTTGCCATTGGGGTTAACAGGCCGGCCATGTCCTTGATGGCGATACTGTCACAGCCCATGGATTCGAGTTGTTTAGCCTGCTCTACAAACTGGGCAATGCTGTGCACCGGGCTGGTGGTATAACTAATGGTGCCTTGAGCATGTTTGCCTGCGGCTTTGACCGCTTCGATAGAAACTTGCAGGTTTCGCAGATCATTGAGGGCATCAAACACGCGGAAAACATCGATACCGTTGTCAGCTGCTCGTGCCACAAATGCCCTGACCACATCGTCTGAATAATGGCGATAACCGAGCAGGTTTTGACCACGTAATAACATTTGTAAACGGGTGTTAGGGAGAGCCTCACGCAAAGTCCTTAAACGCTCCCATGGGTCTTCCCGGAGGAAACGAATGCAGGCGTCAAAGGTGGCGCCTCCCCAGACTTCCAGTGACCAGAAACCCACCTGATCCAGCTTATTACAGATGGGCAGCATGTCTTCCGTACGCATCCGTGTGGCAATCAGGGACTGATGAGCATCGCGTAATATGGTGTCAGTGATGTGAACCTTTGGCATGGGTGGTTTCTCTAATTATTTTTTATAAACAATAGGTTAGTATACAGGGATGAAGTCGTTACATGCCCATGGAAGCGGCGATTGCTGTCGCTACTGCGGCGGCCAATTCACGTTGTGGCCGTTTTACTGAATAGTTCACCAGTTCAGGGTGGTTCTCGACAAAGCTGGTATTAAAAACACATTTTCGGAATGCGGGTGAGCGCAGGATTTCACGATGATAGGGTATCGTGGTTTTGATGCCGTATACCCCCATATCGTGCAGTGCCCGATCTGCCCGGGCTAATAGTTCATCCCAGTCTCGCGCCCAGACGATGAGCTTGGCGCACATAGAGTCGTAATAGGGAGGGATGTCATAGCCGGTATAAATCGCGCCATCGGTCCGTACCCCGGGGCCGCCCGGGGCAAAATAGCGGGTGACTCGACCAAAACTGGGCAAGAAGTCATTTTTGGGATCTTCGGCGTTGATTCTAAACTCGATGGCATGTCCCCATATTTGAATATCATCCTGGGCGTAGCGCAGGGGTAGATCAGAAGCGATACGGATTTGTTCCTGGACGATATCAACGCCGGTGATGGCCTCGGTGACCGGGTGTTCGACCTGGACGCGGGTATTCATCTCCATGAAATAGAAGCTGTCATCGACATCCAGCAGGAACTCCACCGTGCCGGCGTTGGTATAGCCCACCGTTTTGGAGGCCTTGACGGCCAATTCACCGATATATTCCCGTTGTTCATTGGTCAACTGGGGGGAAGGTGCTATTTCCAGTAGCTTCTGGTTTCGTCGCTGGATAGAGCAATCCCGTTCATACAGGTGAATGGCATTGCCATGATGGTCAGCCAGTATCTGAACCTCAATGTGGCGGGGGTTATCAATGCATTTTTCCAGGAATACCTCGGCACTGCCAAAGGCCTTGGTTGCTTCCGAAATTACCCTGTCGTAGTTACGCTTGAGTTCATCCGGATTGGCACAGCGGCGAATACCACGGCCACCACCGCCAGAGGTTGCCTTCAGCATCACCGGATACACCAGTTTTTCGGCGACTTCCAGGGCCTCATCTATGCCACTAAGATTACCCTCGCTGCCCGGGGTTACGGGTACTCCGGCAGAAATCATGGCTCTTCTGGCCTCCGTCTTATCCCCCAGCTTGCGGATAACATCGGCGGTGGGGCCGATAAAACGAATACCCCGACGGGCACAGATACCGGCGAGTTCAGCATTCTCGGAAAGAAATCCATAACCGGGGTGTAAGGCATCGCAGCCGGTGGCCACCGCCAGATTGACCAGCCGGTGGGCGTTAAGGTAACCGGCGACGGTATCCGGTCCCAGACTATAGGCCTCATCAGCTTTCTTGACATGTAAGGAGTGACGATCCGCCTCGGCATAGACCGCAACGGAGCGGATCCCCATCTCGGCACAGGCGCGTACAATACGTACCGCGATCTCCCCCCGGTTAGCTATGAGTACTTTTTTTATCATAGTTTATTATCTGTGCTAAATAAGCGAATCGGACACCTTTCCATCACTGGCAAGTTGTACTCGTGTATCTATGGGGTAAGCTTAGAACGGTCAAGCCAAGTCGTCCACTGGCAATTGCCACGAACCTCACGGAAGAGGCGGATTTTACTCAGGTTTTCTTTGACAGAAAGCGCTCTAAAGCGTACTATGGCCGGCTTATGTTAGCTGGGCAATTGCCAGACAGGATCGACCCTTTACGTTTTGCGGAAGCAAGGCGACGTTTGCAAGGGGGCATGGATATAGCAAAGATGGAACGTTTGCAGTCCTATCTAGCTTCGGATACCGGTCAAGTACAGGTCGAACTGGATTTTGGCATTGCTGAAGATGGTCTACGTTATATACATGGGCATTTGAGTACGAAATTAAGCCTGGTATGTCAGCGTTGCCTGAATGCCATGGAGCAGTTGATTGAGGCTGAAGTTCGCCTTGGGGTGATCTCGGATCAAAGCCTGGCAGATACGTTGCCGGAAACTTATGAACCACTGGTGTTAGGTCAACATGATATTTTTTTGCGCGACCTTATTGAGGATGAGTTAATCCTGGCATTGCCACTGGTGCCCAAGCACCCGAATGAGCAGTGTAAAGAAAGCCTGGACAGTAAAAGTTCAGGGCATAGCATCAAGTTTAAAGATGATGTGATTGAAACCGAAACGAGCGAAGAAGAGAGCGTCGTACGCAAAGAAAACCCCTTTGCGGTGCTTTCCAGCTTTAAAAGT
>DAOWII010000035.1 GCA_030640985.1 Chromatiales bacterium | reverse complement strand
CAATACCATTGCGCGGTAAATTAAATTAACGAGAGTGTTGCTGCGCAAGACCCTTTTCTTGCGTAAATTAAGTCAACACTGAAATAGTTGGGCAGAGGATTGATGGCTGATTACTATCAAAATTTGGCAGTACTGGTTGAAAAAAGCTGTAAAGGCTTAATCAGTAATTGCACGCTTGCAGGAAATGAACTGACGGTTGAAGTTCAACCGGCAGATTTACTAGCTTTGTGTAAAAAACTACGCGACGATAAGACGCTTGGCTTTGAACAGCTCATTGATCTCTGTGGTGTGGATTATTCGGAGTACGCCGAGTCTTCCTGGCAGGGGGCACGTTTTGCCGTTGCCTATCATTTATTATCAGTAAGCAATAATCATCGCATCCGTGTGCGCTGCCGGGTAGATGGTGAAATGCCGGTGGTGGCTTCTGTTATCGAACTATGGCGTTGTGCTGACTGGTATGAGCGCGAGGCCTTTGACCTTTACGGTATTGTATTTGAAGGTCATCCCGATTTACGTCGTATTCTCACTGACTACGGTTTTATTGGTCATCCCTTCCGCAAGGACTTCCCTTTAATCGGTAATGTCGAAATGCGCTATGACCCTGAAAAAAGGCGCGTTGTCTACGAGCCTGTCAGTATTGAACCCCGCATCAATATACCCCGTGTGATTCGTGATGATCACCGTTATATCGATGCCGCAATTAAAGCGGGTGAAAAACATGGCTGAGATTCGTAACTTTACAATGAACTTTGGTCCCCAACACCCCTCTGCACACGGTGTGTTGCGACTGGTGCTGGAGCTGGACGGTGAAGTTATCGAGCGCGCCGATCCGCACATTGGTCTGTTGCACCGTGGCACAGAAAAACTGGCGGAAGGCAAAACCTATTTGCAAAATCTGCCCTACATGGATCGCCTCGACTATGTATCCATGATGAGCAACGAGCATGGCTATGTCATGGCGATAGAAAAACTTCTGGATCTCGAAGTGCCGCTACGTGCTCAGTATATCCGGGTGATGTTTGATGAAATTACCCGTGTATTGAATCACCTGATGTGGTTGGGTGCACATGCACTTGATATCGGCGCCATGACCGTTTTCCTGTATGCATTCCGTGAGCGCGAGGATCTGCTGGATTGTTACGAAGCAGTTTCCGGTGCCCGTATGCACGCTGCCTATTATCGTCCCGGTGGTGTCTATCGTGATCTGCCTGATGTCATGCCACAGTTTGAAGGTGCGAGCAAGTGGCATAACGAAGCAGAAGTTAAAAATTTAAATGAGAACCGCACCGGTTCTTTGCTTGATTTTATTGAAGATTTCACTAATCGTTTCCCCACCTATGTGGATGAATATGAAACGCTGCTGACCAACAACCGTATCTGGAAACAACGTACCGTTGATATTGGTATCGTTACAGCGGAACGTGCACTGCAATTGGGCTTTACTGGTCCGATGCTACGTGGTTCAGGGGTTGAGTGGGACTTACGCAAGAAACAGCCTTACGAAGTTTACGACAAACTGGATTTTGATGTTCCGGTGGGTGTCAATGGCGATTGTTATGATCGTTACCTGGTGCGTATTGAAGAGATGCGTCAATCCAACCGTATCATCAAACAATGTGTTGAATGGCTGAATAATAATCCAGGCCCGGTGATCTCGTCTGATCACAAAGTCGCACCACCTGCACGTAATGAAATGAAAGGTGACATGGAATCATTGATTCACCATTTCAAACTGTTCAGTGAAGGTTTCGCTGTGCCTGAAGGTGAAGCCTATGCCGCAGTAGAGCATCCCAAAGGGGAGTTCGGTGTATATATCGTCTCGGATGGCGCTAATAAACCTTATCGCATGAAAATACGTGCACCAGGATTCCCTCATCTCGCGGCATTGGATGAAATGTCTCGTGGTCATATGATCGCCGACGTGGTGGCTATTCTCGGCACGCAGGACATTGTATTTGGAGAGGTTGATCGCTGATGTCTAAAGGTAATATCGATTTGCTGACAGCAGAGTCCCGTGTTGAAATTGATACCTGGGTTGCCAAGTATCCAGACGATCAAAAACAGTCTGCAGTAATGGCTGCACTACGCATTGTTCAGGATCAAAACGGTGGCTGGTTGACCGAAGAACTGATGGATGCGATTGCTACGTATCTGGACATGCCAGCCATCGCTGTGTATGAAGTCGCAACCTTCTATTCCATGTATGAGCACAAACCGGTAGGTAAAAATAAGCTTGGTGTTTGCACCAATATTTCCTGCCAGTTACGTGGTTCAGAAAAACTCGTATCACATATGGAAAAGAAATTAGGCATATCCATGGGTGAAGTTACCGAAGATGGTAAGTTCTCATTGAAAGAAGTGGAGTGTCTGGGAGCTTGTGCCGGTGCACCGATGATGCAAGTCGGTACCGATTACCACGAAAACCTGACGGTAGAAAGAATTGACGCAATCCTCGATGAATTGAAATAGTCATCTGGATTATATTTAAATGATTATGACAGTGCAGATAAATAAGGCAGCGACATTAATGAGCAGTCAACTCACTCATGTCACGCTGCGGAGTTTCTGATGGCCAACGACGTTTGTTTTAGAACACTGGACCAAGATAAACCCTGGACACTGGATACCTATCTAAGTGCCGGTGGTTATGACGAGTGGAAAAAAGTACTGAAAGGGGAGTTTACCCCGGAGCAGATTATTGCTGAACTCAAAACTTCCGCACTGCGCGGTCGTGGTGGTGCCGGTTTTCCCACAGGTCTGAAGTGGAGTTTTATGCCACGCAATGTGCCTGGGCAGAAATACATTGTTTGTAATTCTGACGAAGGTGAGCCCGGTACCTGCAAGGATCGAGATATCCTGCGTTTTAATCCCCATCAATTAATTGAAGGCATGGCCATCGCCGGCTTTACCATTGGTGCAACTCAGGGGTATAACTATATCCGAGGTGAGTTCTGGGAACCCTATAAGCGTTTTCAGGCGGCGATTGAAGATGCCCGCGCGGCTGGCCTGTTAGGTAAAAATATTATGGGCTCCGGTATCGATTTCGATATAGAGGTTCACCTTGGTGGTGGTGCCTATGTGTGTGGTGAAGAGACTGCTCTGATTGAATCGATCGAAGGCAAGAAAGGTCAGCCGCGTTTCAAACCACCATTCCCGGCTAGTTATGGTCTGTACGGTCGTCCCACAACAATTAACAATACCGAGACCCTGTCATCGGTGCCAATGATTCTGAAAAATGGCGGCCAATGGTTTCTGGAATTGGGTAAACCCAATAATGGTGGTACCAAGATATTTAGTGTCAGCGGTCATGTAAACAAGCCTGGTAACTTTGAGATACCCATGGGTACACCATTTTCTGAGCTGCTTGAAATGGCAGGGGGAATGTTGGAAGGCCGTAAACTTAAAGCAGTAATCCCGGGTGGTAGTTCAACTCCTGTATTGACAGCAGATGTCGCCATGGGAATGAACATGGACTACGACTCCATCTCTAAGGCGGGTTCCATGCTGGGTGCAGGCTCGGTTATTATCATGGATGAGACGACATGCATGGTAAAAACCCTGGCAAGGCTTTCCCATTTTTACTACGAAGAATCCTGTGGTCAGTGTACTCCATGTCGCGAAGGTACCGGCTGGTTGTCACGTATGGTGCATCGTATTGAGCATGGTCAGGGCAATCAGGAAGACCTGGATAAACTACTGGATGTGGCGGGAAAAATTGAAGGGCATACCATTTGTGCCCTGGGTGATGCCGCGGCTTTGCCGGTGAAGAGTTTTCTTAAAAACTTCTCGGATGAATTCCGGTATCATATTGATCATAAAAAATGCATGGTGGCGAACTAGACCATGGTAAATATAGAAATAAACGGTATCCCCATTAAGGCCGAAGATGGCGCAATGGTTATTGAAGCTGCCGATGCAGCGGGCGTAACGATTCCCCGTTTCTGCTATCACAAAAAACTGTCCATTGCGGCCAACTGTCGTATGTGTCTGGTCGAGGTAGAGAAGGTTGGCAAACCTTTGCCTGCTTGTGCGACACCGGTTACGGATGGAATGAAAGTATTCACCCGTTCACCCAAGGCCATTAGTGCACAAAAAGGTGTGATGGAATTTCTGTTAATTAATCACCCTCTTGACTGCCCAATATGTGATCAAGGTGGCGAGTGTGACCTACAGGAAATTGCTGTGGGCTTTGGCAGTGGTGTCTCGACGTATACTGAAGGCAAGCGTGTTGTCCCAGACAAGGATCTTGGGCCACTTATTTCTACCGATATGACCCGTTGCATTCACTGCACACGTTGCGTTCGTTTCGGACAAGAGGTTGCTGGCATCATGGAGCTGGGTGCTACCGGCCGTGGTGAGCATATGCGTATCGGCACCTATGTGGCTAAAACTGTTGATTCCGAACTGTCCGGAAATGTTATCGATCTTTGTCCGGTTGGGGCACTGACTTCCAAGCCGTTCCGTTTCACTGCGCGCCCCTGGGAGTTGACCAAATTTAATAGTGTCTCACCCCACGATTGTGTCGGCAGCAACTTACACCTGGATGTACTTAACAATAAGGTTATGCGCGCATTGCCCCGTGAAAATGAAGCGGTGAATGAAACCTGGATTGCAGACCGTGACCGCTACAGTTATCTGGGGTTGGATCATGAAGAGCGTCTGACCAGCCCGATGATCAAACAGGACGGACAATGGCATGAGGTTGACTGGGATACCGCGCTTACCCATGCAGCTACTAAATTACGTGACATTGGGCAAAAAGATGGGGGAGGGCAGATCGGTGCCGTAGGTTCTTATACCTCCACCACTGAAGAGCACTATCTATTGCAGCGTGTGATGCGTGGCATGGCTAGTGATAATGTGGATCATCGTCTGCGCCAACAGGATTTCCGTGGCCAGGATAGTACTGCACTCTATCCAAATTTGGGACAATCCATTGTCGATCTGGAAAATCTGGATGCAGCTTTATTGATCGGTTCAAATATACAAAAGGATCAACCACTGATCGGCAATCGCCTGCGCAAGGCGGCCATTAAGGGTGGCAAATTGATGTTTGTTAACCCAAAAGATTACTCTTTCCGTATGCCTGTAGCCAATCAATTAGTGGCCGAACCCACCAACATGATTGCTGCATTGGCAGGCATTGCAAAGGCCTTGCTGGATATCACTGGTGAGAAACCACCGGAAGGTCTGACTGATCTGGCGCCCACTGTATCGGATGCGCAACAAGCAATTGCAAAACAATTACACGAATCTGGAAAAGCTTCGGTATTGATAGGCAACCAGGTTGCCTATCACCCGGCACAAACCGAGCTGTGCAGCCTTGCAGCACTCATTGCCCGGCTTTCCGGGGCTTGTTTTGGTTCTCTTGCCGAAGGTGGTAACAGTGCGGGCGCCTGGTTGGCAGGTGCTGTTCCTCATCGTGGTGCTGCAGGTGAGACCATCACTTCAGCAGGCATGGACTGGAAGGCGCAGCTGGATGCCAAGCTCAAGGCTTATGTACTAATGGGTGTGGAACCCGAGCGTGATAGTCTTAGCGGGGCCGACAGCATAAGCAGCTTACAAGCGGCTGACACCGTTATTGCCATGACGGCTTACGTGACTGACTGTATGCGTGACTATGCCGATGTGTTATTGCCCATCGCATTGTTCCCTGAGACTTCAGGTACTTATGTCAATATTGAAGGCCGCTGGCAGAGTTTCACTGGATGTGTCAAGCCTATGGGCGATGCCCGTCCGGCGTGGAAAATTCTCCGAGTGATGGGTAATCTGCTGAATATTGATGGCTTTGATTATATGTCCAGTGAAGAGGTTCGTGATGAACTGAAAGCTGCCTGTGAAGGTAAGCCGGTTAGCAACGATTTCCCCTGGACACGTCCCGATGTGAGTGCGGGCAAGGGTGCTACTATGTCTGACCTTGAGGCATTTCCGATTTATGCAGTGGATCCTATGGTGCGTCGTTCAACAGCCTTGCAACAAACCGCTGATGGCGTTGCGACTGCGAAGGCTAATTAATAATGATCATGGTTAAGGTATATTACTTAAGGTTTATTGGATGATTGATACGCTTCTTTCCATATATCAAAGCTGGCCTGAATGGTTCCAGTTCTTGTCCTTCACTGTGGTCAAAATTCTTGCGATCGTGGTTCCGATCTCACTCGGGGTTGCCTATCTGACCCTGGCCGAACGTAAGGTCATTGGTTTTGTGCAGGTTCGTATTGGTCCCAACCGTGTCGGACCTCGTGGTTTGTTGCAGCCCATTGCGGATGCAGTCAAACTAATGTTCAAAGAAATTATTATTCCCACTGGCGCAAACCGTTACCTGTTCCTGTTGGCGCCCGTGCTGACCCTGGGGCCGGCACTGGTGGCTTGGGCAGTGGTTCCATTTACCGATAGCATGGTGTTATCAAATATCGATGCCAGTCTATTGTTTATACTGGCCATCACATCCCTGGGTGTTTATGGCGTAATCATCGCTGGCTGGGCTTCCAACTCCAAATACGCTTTCTTGGGGGCCTTGCGTTCATCTGCACAGATTGTCTCATACGAAATTGCTATGGGTTTTGCCCTGGTGTGTGTATTGATGGCTGCCGGCAGCCTCAATTTGGTTGAGATTGTAGAAGCACAGCAGGGCAGTGTATTGCACTGGTTCTGGATTCCCTTGCTGCCCATGTTTGTGGTTTATTTCCTGTCTGGTTTAGCTGAGACGAATCGTGCTCCCTTTGACGTTGCAGAGGGTGAGTCAGAGATCGTGGCGGGTTTTCACGTGGAATATTCAGGTATGGCATTTTCCATATTCTTCCTCGCGGAATACGCCAACATGATGCTGATCTCCTTGTTAACCGCATTGATGTTTCTGGGTGGCTGGTTATCACCTTTTGAGTGGATTCTATCGGACGAGCTATTAAATGGCTCAGGGGTCGTTAGTTTATTGCTGGGCGACGGTATTCACTGGTTATTACTAAAAACCTGTTTCTTCCTGTTCTTATTCCTGTGGTTCCGTGCCACTTTCCCCCGTTATCGCTATGACCAGATCATGCGTCTGGGCTGGAAGGTGTTTATCCCGATTACCATTGTCTGGATCCTGGTATTGGGTGGCTTAATCCTCGCCGGTGTTCCTCCCTGGTTTGATGCGGCCTAATACGGAAAAGGTGAAACGAATATGAAATCAATGCTCCGTATATTTAACAGCCTGTTCCTTTGGGAATTACTCAAGGGTTTAAAACTGACTGGCCGTTATCTGTTTAAGCGCAAATTTACCGTGCAATATCCAGAAGAAAAGGCACCCATGTCACCACGTTTCCGTGGTCTGCATGCCTTGCGTCGTTACCCCAATGGTGAAGAGCGTTGCATCGCCTGTAAATTATGTGAGGCGGTTTGTCCGGCTCTGGCGATTACTATTGATTCGGAAGAACGAGAAGACGGCACCCGTCGTACCACCCAGTATGATATTGACCTGAGTAAATGTATCTTCTGTGGTTTATGTGAAGAGTCATGTCCAGTGGATTCTATTGTGGAAACCCGTATCTACGAATACCATGCTGAAGAACGGGGTGATCTACTGTATACCAAGGAACAACTGCTTGCTATTGGTGACAAGCATGAAAAACAGATTGCTGAAGATCGTGCCCAACAGGCACCGTATCGTTAATTGAAATTAAAAATATGAGCCTAGAACAGATAATTTTTTATGTATTTGCCGCCATTTTGGTGTTCTCTGCCAGTATGGTTATTACTGTACGCAACCCGGTGCATGCCGCCTTGAATCTAGTGCTGGCATTTTTTGCCAGTGCGGCATTGTGGCTGATGCTGGAGGCCGAGTTCCTCGCTATTACCCTGGTGCTGGTTTATGTTGGTGCGGTGATGGTGTTGTTCCTGTTTGTGGTAATGATGCTGGATGTCAATATCGCTGCCATACGTGAAGGTTTCATACGTTATCTTCCGATTGGTATTGTTACTGCGTTGTTGATTATCGCGGTGATGGCTATGGTGGTTGGTGGCGACTATTTCCAGTTGGACCAAATGCCTGCGCCGACACCTCATGGTGCGGATTACAGCAATACCAAGGAACTGGGTATGCTGCTGTATACCGTTTATGTCTATCCTTTTGAGATTGCCTCGGTGGTATTGGTGGTGGCGATTATTGCGGCGATTGCACTGACGCTACGCAGACGTCCCGGTACTAAATATCAGAATATCGATGCCCAGGTGGCGGCACGCAGCGTTGACCGTGTGCGTGTAGTTAAGATGAAGTCCGAGGAGCGTAAATAACGATGCATATGGGAATGTCTGTGCAAGTGCGTGTAATAGTAAACATTAAAGACGAGGGAGTGAAATGATTGCCTTAGCAGATTACCTCACTGTCGGAGCTATTCTCTTTTGTCTGAGTATGGCCGGTGTTTTTATTAACCGTAAAAATGTCATTATTCTGTTGATGTGTGTGGAACTGATGTTATTGGCCGTGAATATGAATTTCATTGCCTTCTCTCATTTCCTCGGTGATATTTCCGGGCAGGTATTTGTCTTTTTCATCCTGACGGTAGCGGCTGCAGAAGCGGCTATTGGTCTGGCCATCCTGGTGGTGTTGTTCCGTAACAAACGCACCATTAATGTAGATGATCTGGATACCTTGAAGGGATAGGCGTGTGACTGAAACGATTCAAAAAATAAATATTGTCATCGTCCTGGCGCCATTACTGGCGGCTATTATTGCCGGTCTATTTGGCCGTAAAATTGGCAGGGCAGGGGCGCACTGGGTCACGAATATCGGCGTGGCTATTTCTTTTGTCTTGTCACTGGTGGTGTATAACCATTTGGTTTCCAATGGTGCCGAAGCCATTAATCAGAGTGTTTATACCTGGTTAATCAGTGATGGGATTAGATTTGAAATTGGTTTCCTTATCGATAACCTTACCGCTATGATGATGGTGGTGGTGACCTTCGTCTCACTGATGGTTCATATCTATACCATCGGCTATATGAAAGACGATCCTGGTTACCAACGCTTCTTCAGTTACATCTCGTTATTTACCTTCTCCATGCTAATGCTGGTAATGGCCAATAACTTTTTGCAGTTGTTCTTCGGCTGGGAAGCAGTAGGTCTGGTCTCTTATTTATTAATCGGTTTCTGGTATAAAAAAGAGACCGCTATTTATGCCAATCTGAAGGCGTTCCTGGTTAATCGTGTGGGTGACTTCGGTTTCCTGCTGGGTATTGCCGCAGTACTCATGTATTTCAACACTCTGGATTATGCCGCTGTGTTCAGTAATGTGGAAATGCACAAGGACCTGACCGCCAGCTTGATCCCCGGTACGGAATGGAATGTGATCACAGTGATCTGTATCCTGCTATTCATCGGTGCCATGGGTAAATCGGCGCAGGTACCTCTGCATGTGTGGCTGCCTGATTCCATGGAAGGCCCGACACCTATTTCTGCACTTATTCATGCCGCGACTATGGTGACCGCCGGTATTTATATGGTGGCGCGCATGTCACCTTTGTATGAATACTCAGAAACCGCATTGAGTTTTGTGTTGGTCATTGGTGCTATTACTGCGCTGTTCATGGGCTTCCTGGGTTTGATTCAGAATGATATCAAACGAGTGGTGGCATACTCCACGTTATCACAGTTGGGTTACATGACTGTTGCCCTGGGCGCTTCCGCCTATGCTGCCGGTATCTTCCATCTGATGACCCATGCTTTTTTCAAGGCACTGCTGTTCCTGGCCGCCGGTTCTGTGATTATTGCCATGCATCACGAACAGGATATTCGCAAGATGGGTGGGCTGAAAAAATATCTGCCCATTACCTGGATAACGTCCTTGATCGGTTCACTGGCATTGATTGGTGCACCAGGTTTTGCTGGCTTTTACTCCAAAGACTCGATTATCGAGGCGGTGGGACTCTCCAATCTCCCTGGTTCAGGATTTGCTTATGCCTGTGTTTTAATGGGTGTATTTGTGACCGCCTTGTACAGTTTCCGCATGTATTTCCTGGTATTCCACGGCAAGGAACGTATGGATGAGCATACCCGCTCACATCTGCATGAACCGTCTAAAGTGGTCACTGTGCCGTTGATATTGTTGGCCATACCTTCTGTACTGGCCGGTGCCGTAATGGTGGGTGACATGTCCTTCGGTAATTATTTTGGTGAGGCAATCTTTGTTCTGCCTCAGCATGACGTACTGGCTGAGTTGGCAAAAGATTTTGATGGCTGGTTCTCCATGATCATTCATGGCATGACCATGCCGCCGTTCTGGCTTGCGCTTGGGGGTGTTCTTACCGCCTGGTTCCTGTACCTGGTGAAACCGGAGTTGCCTGGCAAGATAAAAGCTAACTTCAATTGGTTGTACACCTTGCTTGATAATAAATACTACGCCGACATTTTTAATGACTGGTTCTTTGCCGGCGGCACTCGTGGTATTGGCCGTAACTTATGGCAGTTCGGTGATGTGAAAATAATTGATGGTTTCATGGTTAATGGTACCGCCCGCACTATCGGCTGGTTCTCGTCAATGATCAGACACGTACAATCTGGTTATCTCTATCATTATGCTTTCGCCATGATCTTCGGCTTATTACTGCTGTTTGGCTTGTTCGTGCTTGATTAAGCCGAATAAATAACAACAAAGGTTAGAATTGATGTTTTCAGATTTACCACTTTTGAGTTTGATTATTTGGTTACCGATTTTCGGTGGCCTGCTGGTGCTGGTCAACGGTGATGATCGTGGACTGTTTAAATCGCGCTCTCTGTCTCTGGTCATTGCACTAGCAACTTTCATACTGTCTATACCACTGTATACCCAGTTCGATAGTGGCACCCATCTGATGCAGTTCCAGGAACTCAGCCCCTGGATCAGTACCTTTAATATCAATTATCACCTGGGTGTGGACGGAATCTCCGTTCCATTAATCTTGCTGACTACCTTTACCACCGTGCTGGTGGTCATTGCGGGTTGGGAAGTCATTAAGTTTAAACCCTCCCAATACATGGCGGCCTTCCTGATCATGGAAGGGCTGATGAATGGTGTTTTCGCTTCGCTGGATTCCATCCTGTTTTACGTGTTCTGGGAAGCCATGCTAATACCGATGTTTATCGTTATTGGTGTCTGGGGTGGGGCGAACCGCGTTTATGCCACCATCAAGTTTTTCCTCTACACCTTCCTGGGTTCGGTATTCATGTTGATCGCCTTGATCTATATGTACTACCAGGCCGATAGCTTTGCCATTCTTGATTTCCATAATCTTCAGATTGGCATAACTGCTCAGATTCTGATCTTCCTGGCCTTCCTTATTGCCTTTGCCGTGAAGGTGCCCATGTTTCCGGTGCACACCTGGTTACCGGATGCCCATGTGGAAGCACCTACCGGCGGTTCAGTGATCCTGGCGGCGATCATGTTGAAGATGGGAGCCTATGGTTTCCTGCGTTTTAGTCTTCCCATCGTGCCCGACGCCAGTCATGAACTGGACTGGCTGATGATCACCCTGTCTCTCATTGCAGTGGTTTATATAGGCTTTGTCGCACTGGCACAGCAGGACATGAAAAAGCTTATTGCGTATTCCTCCATTGCCCATATGGGCTTCGTGACTCTGGGTTTCTTCATCGTTTACGCGATTTATAATAATACCGGCAGTTACAGTGGCGCCATCATGGGTATCGAAGGTGGTATCGTGCAGATGATTTCCCACGGTCTTGTGTCAGGTGCCATGTTCCTCTGTGTCGGCGTCATGTACGACCGTATGCATAGTCGTCAGATTGGCGATTACGGCGGTGTGGTGAATACCATGCCTATTTTTGCCGCCTTTATGGTGTTCTTCGCTATGGCTAATGCCGGCTTGCCCGGAACCTCTGGTTTCGTTGGTGAGTTCATGGTGATCCTGGCAGCCTTCAAGGCCAACTTCTGGTTTGCCTTCCTTGCCGCTACAACGCTTATTCTGGGCGCAGCCTATACCCTGTGGATGGTCAAGCGCGTAATCTTTGGCGATGTTAGCAACGATAATGTGGCCAAGCTAACCGACATTAATAACCGCGAATTCCTGATTTTGGGCGTATTGGCGGTGGGTGTATTAGCACTCGGTATCTATCCGGCGCCACTGCTGGAAGTGATGCATGCCACGGTGGCCAATCTTGTTGAACATATTGCTGTATCCAAGCTGTAGGCGGAGAGTCGCTAAATGAATTTTGAAATGCCCAATTTTTTACCTGCTATACCAGAGATGTATCTGCTGGGGATGGCATGTATCGTGTTACTGGTTGATCTGTTTCTGACTGATCGTACCCGGATAGTCACCTATTACTTGTCACAAGCCACCCTCATTGGTGCCGTGATCCTGACATTGGGTCAATTTGGTCAGCCGACCCAACTGACCTTCAGTGATACGTATATCCTGGACCCTATGGCCAATTTGCTTAAATTGTTTGCCTTAGGTGCCACATTCTTTGTATTCCTTTATTCAAAAGATTATCTACGGGAACGCAATATGTTCCGTGGCGAGTTCTTTACCCTGGGTCTGTTCGGTGTTTTGGGCATGATGATCCTCATCTCCGCTCATAACATGCTCACCGTCTATATGGGGCTGGAACTACTGTCGTTGTGTATGTATGCCATGGTTGCGCTGCAACGTGACAATGTAGTGGCCTCTGAGGCGGCGATGAAATATTTTGTCCTGGGTGCCATGGCCTCAGCCATGCTGCTCTACGGCATGTCGATGATCTATGGTGTTACAGGCAGTCTGGATCTGGCAGAGATCAGTCGTGCCATCGGTTCGGTTAATGACGGTAATATCGTACTGGTGTTCGGTCTGGTATTTATCATTGTCGGCGTTGCCTTCAAACTTGGGGCGGTACCGTTCCACATGTGGGTGCCCGACGTATACCACGGTGCACCGACTGCTGTTACTCTCTACATCAGCACTGCGCCTAAATTGGCTGCCTTTGCTATGGCCATGCGTCTGCTGGTGGACGGCCTCGGAGGCCTTCATGCTCAGTGGCAGGATATTTTGATCCTGCTGGCGATACTGTCACTGGCGGCGGGTAATATTATCGCCATTGCTCAGGCCAACATTAAACGTATGTTGGCGTACTCAGCCATTGCGCATATTTCTTTCATTCTGTTCGGCATACTTGCCGGCACTAGTAATGGTTATTCATCGGCCATGTTCTATGCCATTACTTATGTGATCATGGGTATGGGTGGTTTCGGTATCGTATTACTGATGAGCCGTGCCGGCTTTGAAGCGGACAAGTTGGATGACTACAAGGGCCTTAATGAGCGCAGCCCCTGGTTTGCCTTCATGATGCTTATTTTCATGTTTTCTATGGCTGGTATGCCGCCGTTCCTGGGCTTCTGGGCTAAGTTGTCAGTTATCCAGGCATTAGTGGATGTAGAGCTGGTCTGGCTGGCGACTGTGGCGGTGGTATTCTCGGTTATCGGTGCTTTCTACTATTTGCGTATTATTAAACTGATGTACTTCGATAAGCCGGAAGAGAGTGCCGCCATTGAGTCCAGTATGGATATGCGAGTGGCTCTGAGTACCAATGGTTTAGCTGTATTGGTGTTGGGTCTTAGCCCTGGTGCATTAATGGCATTATGTGTCGCCGCTATTGGTTAATGGCTTACAAAACAGGCTTGTAAAAAGACCGCTCCAGCTGTAGAATGCCCTTCCTCTGATGCGGGGTGGAGCAGTCTGGTAGCTCGTCGGGCTCATAACCCGAAGGTCGTAGGTTCAAATCCTGCCCCCGCTACCAAATACGAAAAAGGCCAGCTTTTAGCTGGCCTTTTTTATTGTCTGGGATTCGGACTCAGCCCTGTTTGTTGGGCGAGTTAATTTCTTTATGTGGCTAAAGACGCTGTGAGAGAAGCTTGGCAAGCTGACCGAGGAAGTACCCTTGGGGTGAAACTGAACAAAAAAACCACCCGAGGCTGAGCCTTCCCCTGCCAGTAATTGGATATCTAGTATTCTACCGTATAATGTCTGCATCGTAGAAGATGTTGACCTTGAGATTCTGAAATGATCAAAATTGGCCAGACTTACAAATTAGATGTAATAAAAGCAGTAGATTTTGGCTTTTATCTCGATGCCGAAAATCTGGGCGAGGTGTTGTTGCCAAACAAGAATGCGCCACGCGATCTATCTGTGGGTGATTCTGTTGAGGTGTTTCTTTATCTTGACTCAGAAGATCTACCTATTGCGACCACACAAAGGCCCAAAGCCTGTGTGGGTCAGTTTGCATACTTGAAGGTGGTGGATACCACCGATGTCGGTGCTTTTTTAGATTGGGGCCTTGATAAGGATGTTTTAGTGCCTTTTGCTGAGCAGCATCGGCCTATGAAAGTCGGGGGTTCTTATTTGGTGCATTTATATCTTGGTGTTGATGGCCGAATTACCGCTTCATCTAAAATCGATAAGTTTCTTGATGATGAGAGACCCCATGATTTTCGTCCACAACAGCCTGTTAACCTGATTATTGCCAATAGTACTGAGCTGGGTTACAAAGCCATTGTTAATAACAGCCATTGGGGCGTACTGTATAAAAATGACGTTTTTCAGCGCTTAAGCTTTGGTCAAAAAGTTAATGGATTTATTAAGCGTATCCGTCCTGATAAAAGAATTGACTTGAGCCTTCAGGGTGGTCGGGAGACTCGCGATAAAAATGCGGAACTTATATTGAAATACTTAAAAAATAATGGTGGTTTTGCACCGTTGCATGACAAGTCTGATCCGAAACTGATTTCAAAGTTATTTGGTATGAGTAAAGGCGCATTTAAAAAAACCATTGGTGGTTTGTATAAACAGAGAGTTATTAGTATTAAAGAAGATGGTATTCGTTTAATTGATAAATAACTTTATCATAGGTTTTAAACGATATTAAAACAGGCGTTCACTAAGTATTCCTGCTATATACGGATTTGATTTTCTATTAATGTCGAGCAGATAAAAAAACAGGGAGCATAGCTCCCTGTTTTTTGTTGTACTTCTTTCTTAAACTATTCTTTTGGTTCTGTATTACCGCCGTCAGAAGTTTTCGTTTCGGTTTTTTTAGGCTCTTGAGCAACAGGTTTTGTCTCGATCATTGTTAGACTTTTATCTGCCACAGGTGCTGCCACAGGTGCTGCTACAGGAGCCGGTGCTGCCGCAGGAGTAGGTGTTGCCGCAGGAGCAGGCGATGCCGCAGGAGCAGGCGATGCCGCAGGAGCAGGTGCTGCTGCAGGAGCAGGTGTTGCCGCAGGAGCAGGTGCTGCT
>DAOWII010000071.1 GCA_030640985.1 Chromatiales bacterium | reverse complement strand
GCAGGTCGCGCAGGTTGGTCACCGGACGGTTGTTCACCAGATCGGTATAGGCCTGATAATCTGCATAATCACCACTGCGTACTGCCTGGTGCAGGGTCTGGATGATGTCCGGGTTATAGGCATGGTACTCACCATCATGTTGATACTTGAGCAAGCCACCTTGCTGGATCTGTTTACGTGGATTCCAGGCCTGTTTGGCCAGTAAGGCCTGATCCAGTTCAAGGTCTTCAAAGGCCGAACCTTGCAGGCGATTGGTGGTACCACAGAAGCATATATCCACTATCTCTTTGCTTAGGCCGACAGACTCAAACAATTGGGCACCACGATAGCTGGCGATGGTGGAGATGCCCATCTTGGAGATGATCTTGTAAAGCCCTTTGTTGATGCCTTTGCGATAATTCTCTGCCGCCTTACTCGATGACTTGCCTTTTATTTCACCGCTGCGAATCAAATCATGGATACATTCAAAGGCGAGATAGGGATAGATGGCCGAGGCGCCATACCCTAGCAATACCGCACAGTGGTGTGAGTCACGGGCGGTACCGGTTTCAACTACAATATTGGCGTCACAGCGCAGGCCTTCAGCAATCAGACGATGGTGTACCGCACCGGTGGCCAGCAGGGCATGAACGGGTAGCTTGTCTTTGTCGATGTCGCGGTCGGACAGCACGATAATGACCTTGCCTGCCTTGATGGCGGCAACGGCCTGATCACAGATGGCCTCAATGGCGGCCTTCAAACTGGTGTCGCTGGCATTGTCCGTGGCGGTGTTCTTAACATAGTTCAGATCGATATGCTGGTGGGCATAATCCGCATCCTGCATGGCCAGCAGACGCCGGAACTTGTCCCGTGACAGAATAGGGGAGTCCACACAGAGACGGGCCGCGTGATCGGCTGTCTCTTCAAACAGATTTTTCTCCGCGCCAAGACAGGTCTCCAGGGACATGACAATGGCTTCACGTAGTGGATCGATGGGCGGGTTGGTGACCTGGGCAAATTGTTGACGGAAGTAGTCATATAGTGAACGTACCCGGGTAGAGAGTACCGCCATAGGGGTGTCGTCGCCCATGGAACCGATGGCTTCCTGTCCCTGTTCAGCCAGCACACGCAGTACTTGATCGCGCTCTTCAAAACTGACCTGAAACATCTTTTGGTAGATGTTGGTGCTGATATCATTCAGTTCGGCGACACCATTGGCTGCCTCGTTGGTGCCCGTTTCCAGATGGCGTACATTTTCATGCAGCCACTGTTTGTAAGGGTGGCGGCCCTTGAGGTGGTTATCCACATCATCAGGTAACATCAGCGTGCCATTATCGGTATCGGCAGCCAGCATTTGTCCGGGTTTCAGACGGCCCTTGGCGACGACATTAGAAGGCTCGTAGTCGAATACGCCCACTTCTGAGGCGATAGTGATAACGCAGTCTGTATAGTGGCCATTTTCAGGTGCCTTGGCGTCAGGACTTTTAGTAATCACCCAGCGGGCCGGGCGCAGACCATTGCGATCCAAAGTACAGCTCGCATAACGTCCATCGGTAAGTACGATACCCGCAGGACCATCCCAGGGCTCTATGTGCATGGAGTTGTATTCATGGAAGGCACGCAGATCGGGGTCCATTTTTTCGACATTCTGCCAGGCCGGCGGAACCAGCAGGCGCATGGCGCGGAATATATCCATGCCACCGGCCAGCAAGGCTTCCAGCATGTTGTCCATGCTGTTGGAGTCAGAGCCGGTCATGGAAACCAGTGGCCGCACATCATCCATATTAGGAATCAGCGGGGTCTCAAACTTGTGGCCACGGGCTACCGACCAGTTACGATTACCCTGAATGGTGTTGATTTCACCATTGTGAGCCAGGTAGCGGAACGGCTGGGCCAGACGCCACTGGGGCCAGGTATTGGTGGAGAAACGCTGGTGGAAAACACAGATCCCTGATTCCAGTTGTGGATCTTTCAGATCCGTATAGAACACCGCCAGGTATTCGGGCATTACCAGGCCTTTATATGAGATCACCTGGGAAGAGAGGCTGGGAATATAGAAAACTTCATCTTCAGGCTGGATCTTATTCTCGGTACGGCGGCGAGCGATATACATGGCACGCTCAAAGGCCGTGTTATCCATGCCGTCGCCGGCATTGATGAAGATCTGCTCGATTTGCGGTACTGATTTGAGGGCTTCCTCACCACAGGCCTGATTATCGGTAGGGACGACGCGCCAGCCCAGTACGTTCAAACCCTGGGTAGATAGTTCCTGCTCCAGTTGTTTTCGGGCCTTGTCGGCGGCAGAGGCGTCATGGCTGAGAAATACCATGCCGACGGCATAGGTGTCGGCCAGTTCAAAGTTCAGCTCAGCGGCAACGCCACGCATGAACCCATCGGGTTTTTTCAGTAATAGCCCACAACCATCACCGGTCTTGCCATCGGCGGCAATGGCTCCACGGTGAGTCATACGCGCAAGCGCACCAATGGCGGTATCAACCAGCCAGTGGCTTGCCCGGTTATCCATATGGGCAATTAGCCCAAAACCACAGTTTTCCCGTTCAAAGGAAGAGTTATATAAACCTGTTTGCATATTTGTTTTTTTCGTCACGATTGGTATTACTGTTCTGTCATTGCCAAAAGTTGCCCAAATAATGATGCAAAATCAGTGAGCAAATGGCCAAGCAGTATACTGCTGGGGCGGTTTGGGTTCAATTGCTATGGGGGAATATATTCTCGAGCAGAGGGCCTGAGCCCCTCTGATATGCAGGGTTTAAGCCGGGGCTATAATATTTGAGGGCTTAATATTGAGCATTATCGAGCTCTTTTTGCAGGGATTTAAAGCGTCTTATTTTAAGATTGCCACCACGCAGGGCTTTCTCTACCTCCCGGATAGATTTTCGTGCCTGACTACGTTTTGAAAAATCACCGTAAATCAGTACGTACTGCATTACGCTGTTTTCTTTCACTCTATAAAAGGCTGAATTCTCCGGTAATTCCTTGTTTACCGTGAATTGTTCCATCTCTCTCAGGCTATCTGTGGAATAGAGGCGCACGGTGTAGTGTTTTGGTTCTCTTTCCATTATCCAGTTAATGGCATCAACACCACGGAGTGAGCGATGCGCTCCTCCGTAAATGGAGGGGTCAACTTCCTCCAGAGTTACCATTTCTACTGGCTCTGGCTCAACAACGGTGACAGTGACGGAGCGGCTTGTTGTCACGCCTGCCGCATTGGTGACGGTCAGGGTATAGGTGGTGGTAACCGTCGGGGATACCGTGATGTTTTCACCTGATGTAACGCTGCCAATACCGCTATCAATACTGCCTGTTCCATTGCTAAATGCAGTGGTCAGGGATGTACTGTCACCGGCAGTGATCGAAGTATTAGCATTGCTGAAATTATTTATCTCGGGTGCGGGCACCACTTCTGTAACAGTCTTGGCGTTTGCCGGTTGAATCATGATCTTATGCAAACTATTGAAGCTTCGTACCCAGGGTTTTAATTTTTGTAGTCCAGGCGCGAGTTGATTTATTTCTTTCAGCGCGTCTCGGGAATCGGGGTAGCTCCCCGTAATAACAACTTGCCATGTTTTATTATCATAATCGGTACGGAGAGTGTGATAAGTCACGTCCTCTAATTGGTTATCGGCAATAAATTTTTTGAAAGTTGTTGATTTCGCCGCAGCCAGGAGTTGAATTGTGTAGTTTTGCGGAGGTTGATTCATTACCCAATTGTCGTCAGTACCATATGGAGACTCCCCGATTTTTTGGGTAGGTATGGGGGCTGCCATTATTTCGGTTCTGGACGGAGGTTTGGGTGAAGAGGGTTGAACTGAAGTTACGGTTGATAAAGGTGCCACTGGAGCAACCGTTGCCTTTCTTGCTGCAGAACGAGGCGTGGCTCCACGCAGGCTTTTAAAGTTCCGTGTTGAAGGCTTTAACCGCCTAAGATCTGGTGGTAATCGTTTAATAGCCCTCAGGACATTATTGCGATCAGGGTAGCTTCCAACAACGACTAATTGCCGCGTTTGATCATCATAAGCGGTGATGGTGCGGGCAATATCCTCGAGTCGATGCCTGGCAATGAATTGCCTGGCTACGCCTGGTTCTGCAGTTGCTAGAAACTGGATCGTATAGCCATATCGGGGTTGGTTCGCCAGCCAGTCTGCGTCGCTGGTGTAGCGGTATTCCTGAAACTTACCTGTAGATGAGGGTGCTGCGATGACAGTTGATGGCTGTGCACATATAGCCGCCAAAAATAAAACGACGGCGAGCCGACCACTTGAGTGACGGGTTTGTTGTTTAATACACAGCTGCTTGCTGATGCGTTGAACACCAGTTGTTCTACAGGTTTTTTTCACTTATATTCCGCCACGTTCAATGGTCGATGGCTTATTCTGACTTACCAGAGTGGAGATGTCTAGTATTTGTTCTTTAAAATCAAAGGGTTTAAGCCCCTATACAGATATCAATTTAACCCAGAGGTATAACCTATTGATTTTCTTTGGGTTTATAGTAAGTCAGATTGGTTGGATAGTGTTTCATGCACCGAGCCAAAGCTTTTTGGCCAAGGTTTTCCCTTGCGTAGATGAGTCGGAAGTTGCTTTATCGCTTTGCGTGCAGCATTTTCGTTGTCAAATTCACCGTAAACCAGGACGTGCCAGGGTTTGTTATTTCTTTGAGTTCTGAAATAAGCTAGTGGAAGCGATAATTCAAGTGTCTTACTGAATGCAACGATGGCCTCCTTGTTATCGGCGGCAATTAATTGAATGGTGTATTGGCTGGGATCACGACTCCATAACCATGCTGCACCCTTAAGGGCTTCAGCAGAGCCGGTGGCAATTTTAGCCTGGGCAGAACTGATCAGGGTAGTTTTAAGCTGGCCAATCTGGCGCGGCCAGGGTGACAGCCGCTGAATATCCTCGGGCAGTGATTTTATTATGGCAAGCGCGTTCTGTCGTGACTCATACTGACCTTGTACAAGTATGTGTACGGTATCCTTATTGTTACTTCGTGTTGTTAGTGCGGCAAGGGGAGCTGTGAGCTGATAACGGTTTGCAAACTCTTCAAGTCCTGCTTTGCGATGTGTTGCCAGTAGTTGCAGGGTATAGTGGTCATCCTGTTGATCGCTTAGCCATTTGTTGTCATATAGCTTTTTGGTAATTGCAGAGGGGGCAGGGGTAGAAACGATCTTTTCAGGTTTCCCGGCAGTACTGCTACGAGTACTGACAGGATTTGCCTCCTTTGCCAGGCTTTTTGATGTGGCTGAGGACTGCGAAAGTGCAGGTTCTTGTGGAATGGTCGACTGGGGTTCCATCGCAACTTTCGTTGCTTCCACCACCTTTGGTGCAATGATTTTAGACGGTGTTACTTCTGCTGATGTAGGCTGTTCTACGGTATTGTTTAGTGATGTCGCTGCCATGATGGGTGGCCTGGATTCATTCACAGCGGGTAACGCTAATGGAGCACGGGTCTGGAGATGAGTTTTTGTAGCATTTGTATTAAGTAACTGGTTGATGTCTTGTTGAAATATGAGAATGGCTATTAATGAAAGTATACCCAGCATGGTTAGTGATACTACTCCAAATTTGTAAGTACGGGAGGTTTTTCCCGGGTCCTTGTTGTTGGAAGATTTTTGTATCAGCGTCTGCTGCGCCAACGTATTTATTTGTCCGGGAATTCCTCCTGAATCCCGGTGCAGTTTCCTGAATTGTCTCCTGGATAAAGGTGACTTACCTTGATAGCCAGCCATCATTAAGCGGTGCTGGATATAAAGCTCTGTGTGTTCTTTGTTCAGGGTTGGTACCTCCAGTTGTTGCAAGGTATTTATGCCACTAAAGTGGGTGCCTTCCAGATAAGGACTTATTTCCGGTTCACTGAAAAGAAGAGCGGATATTAATTTGCTGCCATTATTCTCCAGGTTGGATAAATGCAATATTATTTCCAGGGCATCAGTGGAAAGAGCATGTGTATTATCGATTATTAGCAAAGGAAGCTGATGCTGACAAATATTGATTAATTGTTTTTTTAGCTCATCCAGGGAGGGGGTGGCCGGGTAAAGTGTCTGTTGCTGGTTTTCAGTCAGGCCGAAACTGGTGACAATGAAATGGAAAAGATCTTCAGCGGATAGAGTGTTTTTAGCATCTATCTGACAAATTTTCCAATGGGGCTCGGCGTGAGTTAAAAAATGTTCCAGCAAACAGGTTTTACCACTACCTGCTATACCTGTGATCAGGAGTGACTTTTCACCATACTGCGAGAGATGAAGCAGCATATCCAGGAATTGCTTGCGATCCGGATCCAGGTAGAAATATTTTTCTGCACAGCCGGATGAAAAGGGGTCTTCCTGTAAACCATAATGATAAAGGTAAGTGATAGAGGTGAGTGGTTCCATGGCAAGATTTTCTTTTGTTGTCATTTACATGGACTCCTGACCCGAGGGAGACTTATTCATAGGCTCCCGAGGTAAACATAATACTGTAGCCTCGGCGCAGTTGTGCATCACGGTGTTTGAGTAGTGCCTGTTCTCCTGCATTGCGTGTTTTAAAGTGGTCACGCTGAATTCTTCCCTTCGCTCCTTGGTAGCCACTTTCCCTCACCAGTGACCAATCGCCGAGTAGGTCCTGTTGCAGAAACAGGTGATAGAAGCGAGGGGGAGCTTCGGCTGTATTCGGTGTTTGCATATAAAGTCGCATGACATTGATTCAAGATACAAGAAGCCGGGCACTAGTGGCAATAGTCATTTCCATTATTTGTGATAATTTCGTCACGTCCAGGCAAATCTTGCTTACAAGCTATTTCGTAGATTTCCAGGTTTATGTAAGTTCAAGTGAGTCAAAAAGTTTTCGGGACTCATTTATGGCAAATCGGTCAGTCATGCCAGCAACATAATCGGCTACTACCCGGGCCCGGCCAGGTTCCCCGAGAGATGATTCGAGTTGACTTAAGCGTTGCTGATGTTCCGGTGGCAGCAGCAGTGGATCCTGGAAGAATGCAGTAAATAATTTTTGTAATATATGCCTGGATTTGACGCTCATGCGATGGACGCGATGGTGTCGATAGAGGTTCTGGCGTAAAAAGCGTTTAAGTTCAGTGTGCTGTTCATGCATTGGTTTACTGAAACGGATCAAGGTTTGTTTGTGCATTCGAACATCGTCAATATTTTTTGGGGCGGCTTGTTTTAACAGCTCAATGCTGGTTTGAATAAGATCCACGACTTGCTGATTGATCATGTGTCGGATAATTTCATGAGTCAGTTGTCGAGTGCCAATATCAGGATGTTTTTCCTTTACCTGCAAATATTGTGCTTCAAAAAGCGTTGCTTCACGTAACTGCTCAATGGTGATGAGCCCCGCTCTCAAGCCGTCATCAATGTCATGATTATTATAGGCGATCGCATCGGCAATATTGGTGACCTGTGCTTCCAGACCAGGTTGCTGTTTATTCAGGAAACGTTCACCTAGTTGACCGAGTTGTTGGGCATTTTCCGGTGAACAATGTTTGAGGATGCCTTCACGTGTTTCAAAGGTCAGGTTAAGCCCATTGAAATTGGCATAGCGTTGTTCCAGTTCATCAACCACACGTAAGGATTGCAGGTTATGCTCAAAGCCACCATAGTCCTCCATGCAGTTATTGAGGGCGTCCTGGCCTGCATGCCCAAAGGGTGTATGACCAAGATCGTGGGCCAGACTAATAGCCTCAGTGAGGTCTTCATTGAGGCCGAGTGCCCGGGCGATGGCGCGGCCGATCTGCGCAACCTCAATGGAGTGAGTTAAGCGGGTGCGGAACATATCGCCTTCGTGGTTAACAAAAACCTGAGTCTTGTATTCAAGACGGCGGAAGGCGGAGGAATGGATGATGCGATCACGATCCCGTTGGTACTCACTACGATAAGGCGGTGCATCTTCCGGGTATGATCGTCCACGGGAGCTGTCAGTGCTGGCGGCGTAGGGGGCAATTTTTGGAAATGAATTCATGAATAACGTCTGTTAGTTTAGTTCTATATCGCAAGCCTAACCAGTAACTTGATTTGAATAATGATCATTAATGCTGGTGGAAATCTCCCTGGCACTGACATCGTTGGTAATAATTGCCTTACCAATAGCCTTGAGTAATACCAGATGTAATTTTCCATCCTGAACTTTTTTGTCCACGGCCATCAGTTTTAAAAAACCCTGACTATTCATTTGTATGGGTGCCTTTATTGGAAGGCCTGCCCGTTGAATGAGCGTACGGATACGTTGGACATCAT
>DAOWII010000198.1 GCA_030640985.1 Chromatiales bacterium | reverse complement strand
GTCTATATTGGGCCTCGTATGGTCACAGGATGGACACAAGTAGGTGGTAAGTGATTGATTTAGTCCATTTCCCCGTAGGTTCGATTCCCGCCGCCTCCACCAACACCTTGTTTCAAATGGTTTCAGGAGTACGCAAGAGATTGATTTAACAAGAATTTACACCTCCCTCTTGCTCCGTCACATTTCATACAATTCCTTTACATAGCGTCACTTTTACAGTACTTTGACAGTAGCTGACTAATTCAAGGGTTTTGTTCATGAAGTTTTTCCCAGGAAGGAAACGATATTCACCGCTCCAATGAGCGGTGAAACCATCTTTTACCCACACAATACCCCATTTACACCTCTAGTTGAAAAGCTGTAGTTATAGTTTAGAACTGAGGCTAATTAATATATTGCAAGGAGTATGTTTTTGATTCGCAGGTTCAGGTGGGGTATTTATTGTGCCCTCTTTTTAATTCTACAATTAGTTTTGTCACCAATTGCTTCACTCGCAGCTGACGAAATACCGGTTGGGGGTGTTGAACCGAGCTCAGAGCGTTTTAACAAAGAAGGTGCCGCGCTTGTAAAGTCCGGAAATATGGAAGAGGCTATTTTCAGGTTTAATAAAGCACTTGAACTGGACCCATCGCATACAGGTGCAAGGTTCAACCTTGCATTCACCTATCAACGGATGGGGAGACTGAAAGAGGCGGAAGATGAATATCTGAAGGCACTTGAGATAAGAGACCTTACAAGAGCTCACTTTATGCTTGGCCTTCTTTATGAGAAACAGGGCAAATATAGTCATGCAATACATGAATATGAGACTGCGCTGAGGAAAGAACCTGACAATAAGGTCGCCTCGGCCAGGCTTGAAATTCTGAGGAATAAAGTTGCAATAGAAATAGCTGAACTGGACAAAATAGCTGAACTGGAAAGAATAGCTGAACTGAAAAAAAGGGCTGAACTAGAAAAAAAGGCTAAACGGGGAAGGACTGAACTGGAAAAAAAGGCTGAACTAGGAAGGGCTGAGCTGGAAAAAAAGGCTGAACTGGAAAAAACAGTAGAAACTGAGGATGAAAAAGAAGTAATTGAAGAAGAGGTTGTGCCGGAAAAGCCAAATCTGGCTGCATTGTTCGGCAAATCTGAAATTTCAGTGTTAGCCGATGTGAGCGGGCAATTTGTTGATAGTATGGCTAAACATCAGGTGCTGGAGGGAGAGTTTGCCAGCCAGGTGGGTAAAACAAGCCTTTTGGAGTCAATCCGTACCGGTCGCACTTTTAATCGTGACAGTCTCGCCGCTTTAGCGCGTACTGTACAGGCCAAGGCACAAACCGGGCAGGCTAAAGCTCTACTGATGCCTTCTGTGTCGATGCGTATTAGCCACGGTGAAGAGAAATCTGAACCTGGGGCTGTAGTTGATCCAGTTACCCAACAACTTGTTGCCTCTGATACGCACTTACGTAGTGATGCTACGCTTACCGTACGGCAGCCCCTGTTTAATCTTCCCACTTTTCTGGATTGGCGTCGCCGTATAGTAAAAGAGCAGGCTCGCGAAGAGAGTTATAGGGTAAGTGACGGTGATGCCTATCTCTCAACGGTCGATACCTACCTCTCTCTGGTATCCAGCCGTCTGCTGGCAGATGTGATGCGTGACTTTGAAGCGCAACTTGCGGAATTGCTGAGCTATATTGAAAAACGAGCCAGCGCCGGTGCAGCCAGCGTTTCTGACATGTCCCGCGTACGTGCCAGAAGCCAGGCAACGCTCTCTTCCCGGTTGGAACAGGAATCCGCTCATTTGGCCGCGGGGACAGAATTCGTTCGCTTGACAAACCTCGTACCCCAGAAGGTTCACCTTCCCAAGCTTGAAGATGTAGGAATCTCGTTACTACCGGAATCCTTTGAGGTGGCTGTTACCACTGCTATGCAATCCAATCCTGAGATTGCAACACTTTCAGCTGAATTGCAGGCTGAAAAAATTGAACGATCGGTTGCAAAAGGCCGATATCTGCCACGTATCGATGCGGAATACACCGATACCTGGTCTGAAGGCGTAGGAGGAAATTCTGCTAGCCAGAGAGACAGGCGACTCATGCTAGTGATGAACTGGGATATTTTTAGTGGCGGGAAGAATGCCAGGTATTATGATGAACGCACAGCGCGGCATAGAGAATTACAGTATCGCCTTGACGATCAACGTCGCCGGGTTGTTCAAGCATTAGCCGCTAATTATTCAACCCTTACAACGACGAGTGAACGTATTACTTCTGGGTACCAGGAACTGGAGTCCATATCCATTGCTGCAGAGGCCATGTCAAAACGTATGCTTTCCGGGAACCAGTCCCTACTGGACCTACTGACTGTCTACGACCGTTATTCCCAGATTCGTTCACGCCTGATAAATTTGCACATTCTCGAAATGAATACGGTGGCTCAGTTAATTCGATTAACGTTGGGCACCCCATGGCCGACCCCGGAAGAGGATACTCCAGCGACCAAGCGGCTGCGCCTTTTATTAAAGACAGAACAGCATTCTTGAATGCATACACAGTAATTAAGATATAAATTCTTAAAAGAGGACAATCAGTTATGAGTATGGGAAGTGGTGAGAGTGATAGCAATGATGGTTCTGATATTTTCTGGCCTGGCTATGTCGATGCCACTACCAATCTTATACTTAACCTGCTCTTCCTCGTAACTATTTTAATTGTCGCTGTATTCATGTTCGCCCTTGAGTTGGGGCGCACCAGTAAGGTTAAGGTAGAAAACCCGCCGATTGTTGCCACCAAACCGGCTGAGGAAGTCCTTTCCAAGGTGATAATTGATCCTGTTGAAGAAAACATTGTGCTAAAGCGAGAAATCGAGCGCTTAAAAATAATGCTTGGCCAGCGGGGTTCCGAAAAGGTTAAAGCAGGTGTCATAGTAAAATCGATTGATGCAACATCCACAATGCCAAAGCCACAAAGTGGTGTCGATAAAATGCTGGCAAGTGATTTCGAAATCATTGTGCATTTCAAGGATGAAGCGATTGCCTTAACGCCTGCAGAGCATGAAAAATTACTGGAAACTTTAAAGCCTGTCGTAGAAAGCGGAAAAACAAATATTCACGTCGAAGTTCCAGCCGGGTTTTCCGAGGCTAAACGTATGGGCTTCTATCGAGCCATGGCTATACGAAATTTACTAATTGAAATGAAGATGTCCACGGAAAATATTGACGTTTCCGTGATTGAAGGAAAAAGTAATGCAAACGCCTCACTCGTCAAGATTAGGTCGCGTAAATAAGAGGCATGCAATTTCCCATCTACAGTAAGGTGAGTAATTTCTTTACAAACTTATCGCCTCATCGCAGCTTTGTGATGCTGCTACTGTTTAGCAGTACCGGTATATTGTGGTGGGCAGGAATTTCCGAAATTGATGTAATCGTACGTACGGAGGGACAGATTATCCCTGCCGGCAAGTCACAAATTGTGCAACATCTTGAAGGGGGAATTGTTGAAAAAATTCTGACTCAAGAAGGTGAGGTCGTTGTTAGCGGGCAACCATTAATGGAATTGTCAGATATACAGAATCGTTCAAGCCTGGAGCAGGAACAGTCGAAGCTCGATGCCTTGCGTGGTCGCGAGGCCCGTTTGCTTGCTGAGTTAAAGGGGCATAATACTATTGACTTCCCAAAGGAACTAAAGGACCCCAATGTAATTCATGTGGAAACGACAGCATGGCAGGCTCGTCGTGACCAACTTACGGAAGAGGTTAAGGTATTACAGGCTCTAAGCATGCAGAAAAAGAACGAACTTACTGAAGTCAATTCAAAGCAGAAGAATCTACTTGAAGAGTTGGTTCTGGCAAATAAAAAGCATCATGTGATTGAAGACTTGAGGGAAAATAACGCAGCCTCCGAACTGGAAGTACTGGATAGTCAGATGCGCATACAACGGCTAAAATCGCAAATATCCGAAGCAACAAACACTATTCCGCGCCTGCAAGCCGCGCAATCAGAATCAGAATCACGAGTAAAGGAAGCAACTGCTCGTTTCCGTGCTGAAGCATCTGCTGCACTGACGCAAGTGCGTGAGGAACTGGAAACATCAAGTCATGGAATCGGCACCAGCGTCGATCGCCTCGCGCGCAATATCGTAAGGAGTCCCGTTGCGGGCCTCATTAATAAATTGAATATCACTACTATTGGCGCCGTAGTACGTCCCAGCGAGATATTGCTGGAAATCACGCCCAGTGATCAGCGTATTATCATCCAGACCCGCTCAAACCCCGATGATCGTGCTCACCTGCGCCGGGGCCTGCCGGCACGTGTACGTGTTGGAGCATATGATTATTCAACCTATGGTACATTTGAAGGCCATGTGACCGATGTCAGTGCAGATACGTTGACTGATGAGAATGGCATGCGCTATTACCGTGTGAACGTTGAAGTTGATGTATCAATACTCGCTTCACGTGCACGCCAACCAGGCGTGCTGATGCCAGGTATGGCAGCAAGTGCAGACATTACTGTTGGCAAACGAACAATTCTGTCATACATTCTGTCTCCTATATTGGAATTTCGTGACGGGGCGTTCCGTGCCAATTAAGCTTTTTGTTTTAATGCCGTTTAACCGACCTCGTGTCGACAAATACAATCTGGATATGAAATTTTATGCTTAACAATCTCAAAACTTACTACATTTTTGTATCGCTACCTTTTATAGCACTGCTGATCGGGGCCTGGGTTTTCTTTGATGGAATACTATCAACGATAACCAACAACCCCCATCCACAAATCAACTACACCATCTTTGCTATTATAATTGCCGGTGGAATGATTGTGCTTTTCAATGCCCGTCGGCTAATGCGAGAAGCCAAGGCAATAGTGGAGTTTTCCAGAGCCTTACACACCAAAACTGATTCGGCCAGCCTCCTGGAATTGGCCAATCGTTATACTGGTGATCTTGCTTGTATTTTACAAATGGTTGCAGCATCGGGTGACCGCGCCATCTCCCACCAGGAACAGGCGGCCCTTGAGCATGAACTGGCAAATGTATATTCTCATCTGAATCGACGGAATTCATTGCCGAATTACCTGACCGGTCTATTAGTCGGCATGGGGCTGCTCGGAACCTTTATCGGTTTGCTCGCGACCCTTGGCGACATTACAGCCCTGATCAGCAGCTTTGCCAGTCTCGATATGAGCACAGCAGATCCTATTGTGGTGTTCGCTAATATGATTGAGAAGATGAAGGCCCCCATGTCGTCGATGGCCATTGCCTTCTCGGCCTCTATGTTCGGTTTGCTGGGGTCAATAATCATGGGCTTGATGATGGTTGGAATACGTCGACTACAAGGTGATATTACCTCAACGCTCAGTTCTGAAGTTGCTCGACACATCGAGATGGCCCTTTCATTTGAACGCATTTCTTTCAATAGAGGGGGAGCAACCACCGGGGGAGCCTCCGGAGGTGCAGAAGATCTAACGACCAAAATTCTGCTACGCATAGAGGAAAGATTGGCCGAGGCGGCACGCATAAGACAGCGAGCGCTCTCTTTCGAAATAGATGACTTTAAGAAACAACGTTCCG
>DAOWII010000177.1 GCA_030640985.1 Chromatiales bacterium | reverse complement strand
GATCAGTAGCACCAGTGGTGTGGTTATTACCAGTACCAGTACTGGACAGGTTATGCTTGGTGGTAGCGATACCAGCCATTGCACTACCAGCGAACAGAGTTACTGCTACTGCCGCTAAAATACGTGTAAATGATTTCATATTTTTTCCTCTATATTATAAAGTTACTTCGTATAATCCCTCGCGGGATTTCTTCAACCCAATTGTGTCTTATTGGGAGTCTCTCCCTGCTAAAACACGTTTAGTCTTACTTGCTGTTTCTCTGGGTTATCAACCTTTTACAGGCCTGCCCCACAAAACTAAAACAGCATGGTTATAATTATCACACATTTTGAGCGAATGTCAACAATCATTAACAATGATTGCAAGCTGTATCACACGCATAAAATGCTACTATAGCCATTCATTTAGCTTCTACTATATATAGCTAAACTCAAAACCACTCTTAAAACCATAATTCATGCCGTGCCAGTAAACACTTACAAACCTGTAATCCTAATTGATGGCTCATCTTACCTGTTTCGCGCCTTTCATGCCCTGCCGCCACTCAACAATGCTACAGGCGAACCCACCGGCGCCATTTATGGGGTAGTAAACATGATTCGTAATATGCTCAAGGAATATAAACCTGATTATATTGCGGTTATATTTGACGCCAAAGGTAAAAATTTTCGTCACACACTTTACCCCGACTACAAGGCCCACCGCCCCCCAATGCCCCCTGAGCTTGGCCAGCAAATCCCGATTCTGCATGAATTACTACAGGCCATGGGCCTGCCTTTGCTGATTATCGACGCCGTTGAGGCTGATGATGTGATTGGCACCCTGGCCCATCAAATGCGGGATTGCGAGCAAAAAGTACTGATCTCCACCGGCGACAAGGATCTGGCTCAATTGGTAGATGACCACATCCAGCTCATCAATACCATGAACAAACAGCAACTGGACGTGCCAGGGGTGGCGGACAAGTTTGGTGTGCCTCCGGAGCGCATTATTGATTATCTGGCACTGATCGGTGATAGCTCGGACAATGTGCCAGGCATTCCCAAGGTAGGCCCAAAAACAGCCGTTAAATGGATTACGCAATACGGAGACATCGACTCAATTATCAGCCATGCAGATGAAATCGGTGGCAAGGTGGGCGAAAATCTGCGTGCCAACCTGGAACAGCTGCGCCTGTCGCAACAATTAGTAACCCTTGATTGCGCTGTGCCCCTGAACACCGAGATTGACGACTTGCGCCCTCAAAAGCCAGATAATGAGGCATTACGTAAACTTTATACGCGTCTTGAGTTCAAGCGCTGGTTGGCGGAATTGCCCGATAGCGGTAACACGGAGCCTGCAGGAGCCCCGTCCCCAGAGCGATTATTGCAACAGGGGGAGTCTCCTCCTGCAAAATACGAAACTATTTTCGATGAAGCAACCCTGGAGGGCTGGATTCAACGCCTGGAACAGGCAAAACTTTTTGCCTTCGATACCGAAACCAGCAGTCTGGACTATATGCAGGCGGAGATCGTCGGTCTCTCATTTGCTGTCACAACCGGTGAAGCGGCCTATGTGCCGCTGGGCCACGACTATCCCGGTGCTCCTGAGCAACTCGACCGTGACCATGTACTGGCCCGGATGAAGCCCCTGCTGGAAAACCCCGACCGGGCCAAACTCGGGCAAAACCTCAAGTATGATATGAATGTACTGGCCAATTACAATATCCAGTTACGGGGCATTGACCACGATACTATGCTGGAATCCTATGTGCTCAACAGCACCGCCAGTCGCCATGATATGGACAGCCTGGCCCTTAAATACCTGCAACGCAGCACCACTCACTATGAAGATGTTGCTGGTAAGGGAGCCAAACAACTGAGCTTTAATCAAGTGGCCATTGAGCAGGCCGGCCCTTATGCGGCGGAAAATGCCGATGTGACCCTGTGCCTGCACCAGCACCTCTGGCCTCAACTTAACCAAACAGAAGCTCCCCGTCAGGTCTATAAGACACTGGAGATCCCGCTGGTACCCGTGCTTTCGCGTATGGAAAGGTGTGGCGTACAAATCGATGCGGCATTATTAAATGGACAAAGCAGCGAGCTTGCCCAACGCATGGATGAAATCGAGCAACAGGCTCATGATATCGCCGGCAATCCATTTAACCTGAATTCACCCAAGCAAATCCAGGCACTTCTATTTGACACTCTGGGTCTACCGGTGCTGGCAAAGACCGCCAAGGGCCAGCCTTCCACCGCCGAAAGTGTGCTGCAAGAGCTGGCACTGGATTACCCCTTGCCAAAACTACTGCTGGAACATCGCGGTCTGGCAAAGCTTAAATCCACCTATGCGGACAAATTGCCACAACAGATTGACCCCATCAGCGGGCGCGTGCACAGCTCCTATCACCAGGCGGTGACCGCCACTGGCCGTCTCTCCTGCTCGGACCCCAACCTGCAAAATATCCCCATACGTACCGCTGAAGGCCGACGTATTCGCCAGGCCTTTATCGCAGCGCCCGGTTACCGGCTGGTGGCGGCGGATTATTCCCAGATCGAGCTACGGATTATGGCCCACCTCTCTGCTGATGAAGGATTGTTACAAGCCTTTGCTGCCGGTGAGGACATTCACCGCGCCACCGCCGCCGAGGTATTTGACGTAACACCTGATAAGGTGAACGCAGAACAACGTCGCAGCGCCAAGGCAATCAACTTTGGCCTGATCTACGGCATGTCCGCCTTTGGTCTGGCAAAACAATTGGGCATCGATCGCCATGCGGCCCAGGCCTATGTTAATCGCTATTTTGAGCGTTATCCCGGCGTTGCGGACTATATGGAAGCAACGCGGCAACGAGCCAGGGAACAGGGCTATGTGGAAACGGTCTTTGGCCGCAGGCTCTATATCCCGGATATCAACGCCTCCAATGGGCAGCGCCGGCAGTATGCTGAGCGCAGCGCCATCAACGCCCCCATGCAGGGTACTGCGGCGGATATCATAAAACGCGCCATGGTCGATATCGACCACTGGATTGAAACCCATGCATCCCGGGAAATACGCATGATTATGCAAGTACATGATGAATTGGTATTTGAAGTGGCTGAACCCGTGGTCGACAAGCTTAGCGAGCAGATCCGCCGATACATGGTAGCCGCAGCGGAACTATCTGTCCCCCTGGTGGTAGATATCGGCACAGGGGACAACTGGGATGAAGCACATTAAAGACAAGCCAGATAAAAGAAAAAACAGGTGCATTAACACCACCAACAATTCAGGGATTCATCCTTAAACAAAGAGAGTTCACACGTGGTTCAGCTACGAGAAAAGAAGCTTTAAGGTGACAGCCCTGCCGCGTAAAAGTGATATAAATTATCTATCGATCTTATATCATACTCTGGCCGGGGGACAATCAAGCCCGGCCGGAATATTTCTCCCCGGCTCTTGATACCGGGGATTTTATTCTGCCATTGAAAGAGAACTACCCGACCGCTTCTTCCTGTTACTCCTCAGACGGTACTTCAGGCAATACTTCAGAATCGGGCTTCGGCTTTGTCACAGGTTTAATCTTCAATGTCCCATCTTCCATCATTTTGGCAGCCAGATAACCTTCATCAGGTTTCATATCATAGGGGCGGAAGACATCTATTTTACGAACCACTTGATCGACCACATAGACTCGTCCATCTTTATCCACCTCAACCCCTGCCATCAGCTTAAATCTTGCCGGTCCTGGTTGATTATGGTAGCTACCAAAGAATAGCATTAGCTCTCCTTCAGGATTAAAAATAAGCATGTGGGAAAGCATCGCATCTGTTATATAAATTTTGCCCTCCGAGTCTACGGAAATCCCCTTAGGCCGGTTAAAGTCCCCAATTAATCGGCCTAGCTTGCCAAATGTCATCCTGAAATCGCCATCAGGCGTAAAGCTTTGTACCCGGAAGTTTCCACCGTCCACCACATACAGATTACCCTGATCATCAGTTGCTGCTTGCAGGGGCAGATTACACTCACCGTCATCCGAACCACGCTTGCCGATGACCTTAAGTTGTTCACCAGTCTGGGCATCAAAGACCGCTACATTATGTTTTTCCAGTTCGCTCACACCACCATTATTGACTACATAAAGACGCGTCCCTTCATTATTGACAGCAACACCTACCGGACGACTCAAAGACTCGGCGTCCCCGATATTCCGTAAATATTGACCTTCAGAATTGTAAACATATACAGCACTGTTGCCACCATCAATAACAAAGACTTCTCCAGCCTCTGATACATCAATGCCCAGCGGCTTGGACAGGGTAAGGGCTCCCTTGTTACCAAATACCGTGAATTTTCTCCCGGGCACGTCAAATATTGTAACGGTT
>DAOWII010000037.1 GCA_030640985.1 Chromatiales bacterium | reverse complement strand
TGCCCAGGGCAATAAGAAAGGCAAACAGCGAGATCATGTTAATGGTGTAGCCGAAATAATTGATCAGGATAATGGCAACCAAGAAGGAGACCGGAATACCCAGAGCAGTAATCAGCGCCACCCGGCCGTTGAGAAACAGATAGAGGGAAAGCAGCACTAATGCCAGCCCCACCATGCCGGAAGACTTCACCGTATCCAGACGTGTCTTCACGTAGACCGAAGTGTCGCTGAACAAGCCGACACCCACCGCCGTGGGCAGCTCACCCTTCAGTTCTTCGGCGAAGCGCCTGACCTGATGCGAGACCTCAATGGTAGAGCCCTCGGCAGTTTTGTTCACCGTCAGGTTGACCGAGGGTTTACCATTAAAGCGCCCCAGAGTACGGGCTTCTTCCAGGCGGCGTTCTACATGGGCTACCTGCCCCAGAAGCAATTGCCCTCCCTCTTTACTGGTACGCAATACCACTTTGGAAATGGCCTCGGGATTAGGCTCCACGCCCTTGCCGCGCAACAGAATATCCCCCTCTGCGGCCTTGATGGAACCACCGGGGAGATCTCGCAGGTTGTCACGCAGAGCTCGAATTACCTGGGCAAGAGGCACCTTTGTCGCTGCCAGCTGCTCCGGGTCCACCACCACCCATAGTTCCCATTCCCGATCTCCGGCAACACCCACGCTGGCCACACCGGGCACCTGCATCAATTGACGTTTTACTTGCTCGGCCAACGCGTACAAATGGCCACGGGAAATCTCGCCATAAAGGGCCATGCTGATCACCGGGAAACGGCTTTCAATTCGGGTAAGTTGAGGTTTATCTACCTCATCAGGCAGATCAATAATCCTGTCCAGCAGGGCATCGGCCTCGCGGACAAAATCATCCATGTCCGTACCCGGCTTAAGCTTAAGCAAGATACTGGTACGCCCTTCGCTGCTGGTAGACGCCATCACATCAATATCCGCCAGACCATCAAACTCCTGCTCAATGGACAGCGTTACCTGACGCTCTACCTCTTCCGGTGAGGCCCCTTCAAAATTCGCAGTGATACTCACCTGATCGAGTTCGATGTTAGGGAACATCTCCTGAGGCATCGCCATCCAGGAAAAAATGCCGATAATGGCGATGATCGCCAACATCAGATTGACCATCAAAGGGTTAGCAATAGAAAAGCGGATAATGCCCACGGTTAACGCTTATCCTTCATGGCTGGGCTCAGCGGGTTGCTGTGTCTTAACCTTGGTTTTATCCTGCCGTTGCTCTCTGATCTGAACCTGTTCTCCCTCACTCAACGACGCAACATCCCTGGCGATAATCACATCCTCCGTGTTCAAGCCTTCTTTAATCACTTGCAGGCTACCTTCCCGTATACCCAGCACTACCGGAATACGACTGACCTTATTCCCCTGCAGCAGGAAGACAAAAGCGGCGCCCTCCTCCCTCAGCACAGCTTCCACTGGCACAACATTAACCTGTAATTGTTTTTCCAATGACAAACGAGCACTGGCCAGCGCTCCGGACAGGAGTCCTTCTCCATTAATACGCATTTGCAGAGTGTGAGTAAAAGTATCCGGATCCGGATCTCTTTGAATCGCCACCATTTCACCATTATGAATAACATCATCAACACTCACTTTCACCGTCTGACCCAGGCTAAGCGCCGCAATCACATGGCCGGGGACATCGACATATAAATCCAGCTGGGTAATATCCAGCAATTCCAGCACATTTTGAGCGGGAGAAATATAATCCCCGGGCTGCACAGCAATGGCATTCACTGTACCCGCAAACGGTGCCACCAGCTGCGCCCGATCCAGCTGACGCTCTACCCGGTTCAACTCAGCCTGGCGCAAATTCAGGCGGGCCTCAGCGGTATCCACTGCATAACGCAGGCGAGTCGCATCAGATTGCAACTGAACCAGACGCTGCTGGGCGGCATCCAGTCCAGAGCGGGAGGTGAGAGACTCACTACGCAAACGTTCCATACGCTCCACCTCCTTGAGCTGCAGGGCACTATTCTCCTCAGCCAGCTTCAGTAACCGCCGATCCCGGGCAATGCCTTTTTTCTCTTGCTGATACAGGGCCCTGGCGCTTGCCACGGCATCCACATAATCCTCATCCATCAACTGCAATAAGACTTGCCCTTGTTCAACCTGTTGTCCCGGCTCAACCAAACGTTGCACCAATTGCCCACTCAGCTCAAAATGTAGGCTGGAGTGGTGTGAAGGACGAAGTCGCCCGGAAACAGTCACACGGGGATACAAGTCCATCCTTTGTACTGTCGTCGTCACAACCAAAGGGGCCGATATCTGCTGTAGAGTAGCCTTGCCCGCAGGTCGGGTTACGATTAACAGCATAATCAGGACAAAAATAACAATGCCGAGAATGACGTAATGGCGTGTATGAATTTTTTCAGGTAAATGCATATTTCAACTAAATATTTGATGAAAAACCCATTCTATGCGATTTTACCTAGATTGAAACCTATTGATGAAACTCTTGTGATAATTCGCTCCCTCTTAATCCATACTATCGGTCGGATACTACAAAGCTCCCGCAAAGACTGTGTAGTAGTTCTGCTCACTCTGCTACCGCTGATAGCAACAGCAGCCCAGGAAGATTCATATGCCTTTTGTCTGCCATCGGGCTTAGGTGAGGTGCCCGCCCTTGAGGCTCTGCCGGAAGGGGATGAATCGGTACAGATATCGGCAGATCAAGTAACGGCCAAAAGTAAGACAGTCTCCAGTTTCCAGGGGAACGTATCGATTCATCGCCGTGACTCCGTAATGGAAGCTAGTCGCGCCGACTATGACAAAACCAGTGATACCCTGGAACTGCACGAGAATATCCGCTATCGCACACCGACAATGTATTTAACCGCCGACCACGCCAGTATTAATATCGGCGAGGATAGCGGCCGCCTCGAGAACCCCCGGTTTCAGATGCTTGACCTGCATGCCTTTGGTGAGGCAGAGGTGATGCTCGAGGAGAAAAATCGTGCCCGGCTGGAAAACACCCTTTACTCCACCTGCCCACCCGGTCAAAGAGACTGGCAGCTTAAGGCCGGCAAACTAGAGCTGGATCGCGACAATAATATCGGTATCGCTCGCAAAGTCAGTATTGCCTTTAAAGGTGTGCCCTTCATATATCTACCCTACATCAGCTTCCCTCTAGAGGGTCGCAAGACCGGCTTTTTGGTACCTGAAATTGGTCACAGCTCTTCTTCAGGCACAGACATCCGCCTGCCTTATTACTGGAATATCGCGCCTCACCGCGACGCCACCACGACCCCCCGCTACATCAGTAAACGCGGCAGCATGCTGGAAACAGAGTTTCGCTACCTCAACCCCAACAGCGCTGGCATACTCAATGTAGATGCCCTGTCCGATGATAAGCTCTATGGGGATGATCGCCTCTCCGCCATATTCCACCACGATGCACGCCTGGGCCGCGCCTGGCAAACAAGTCTGGATTACCGCTATGTTTCCGATACGGATTATTTCAATGATCTGGGTAACAGTCAGGGCAACACCAGTCTCACCCATCTGGAACGACGTCTCGATCTAAGTTATCAGGGAAATAACTGGCGCTTCCAGGGGCTTGCGCAAGACCACCAAACCCTGAGCGGTGACGAGCCTTATCGTCGTCTGCCCCAATTACGGCTCACCGCCGCCAGCCCTGAACGTTCGGGCAAAGTGCAGTATGCCTTTTCCGGCGAATGGGTCAATTTTGCACACGAAGACCCCCTCCCTTCGCGGCCTGAAGGCAGCCGACTTGACCTGTATCCAAGCCTGAGCCTGCCACTGCAAGGCACCGCCTGGTTCCTGACCCCGCGACTGGCCTCACGCTATACCCAATATCAGCTTATCGACGTTGTCGGTGATGATAGCCCGTCTCGCAGCCAGGAAATCGCCAGTCTGGATGCTGGTCTGTTCTTCGAACGAGAACTGGAAATTTCTGGTCGGTCGCTGCAACAGACCCTGGAGCCCCGCCTCTATTATCTGCACGTTCCCTATGAAGACCAGAGTACCTTGCCGGTATTCGATAGCAGTGCGCTGGACTTCTCCTTCTCCCAGTTATTCCGGGAAAACCGTTTCAGTGGCACCGATCGTATGGGCGATGCAGAGCAATTAACACTGGCACTCAGCAGTCGCCTCAACCGACTGGACAATGGCCGGGAACTGGCCCGAGCCAGCCTCGGGCAGATATTCTATTTCCGTGATCGTGAAGTAATCCTGCCTACTCAAACTATAGAAACCAATGATAGTTCCTCACTGGTGGGCGAGCTGGCACTGCAGCCCCGTGAAAACCTGACCCTGTCCGCCACTGCCCAGTGGAACCCTCATCAGGACATTACCGAACAGCTTGGCGCCCGCTTAAGTTATCGCCCGGAACCCCGTCGTGCCCTGAGTCTAAATTATCGCTATCGTCGTGATCAGGCGCTACGACAAACTGATCTGGTTGCCATGTGGCCATTGAGCCAACACTGGCACTTCCTGGGACGCTGGAATTACGATCTTGAAATAGAGCAATCCCTCGATACCCTGACCGGCCTGGAATATCAAAGCTGCTGCTGGGGATTGCGCCTGACAGGCAGAGCCCAACTAAATACCAGCACCCAGGAAATCGACCGCAGTATTTACCTCTCCCTGGAGCTTAAAGGCCTGGCCAATATTGGACAACGTCTCGATAGTGAGCTGGAGCGTGGTATCCTTGGCTACGATTAATAACCACCTTACTGCAAACATAGAACATAAAGCCATGAAACAATTTTTTACCAGGCCCTTATTACCACTCGTCATCCTGATAACAGGCATTCTGTGTGGCTCTGTGAACGCCGCCATAACAGAGATAAACCGCATCATTGCAGTCGTTGATGAGGATATCATCACCCATCTGGAACTTGAGCAGCGACTCACCGAAATCACACAACAATTAAGTCAACGCAAACAATCGCTACCGTCTGAAGCAGTGTTGCGTCGCCAGGTATTGGAACAATTAATCATCGAACACATTCAGCTCACGCTGGCTGAACGTACCGGGGTACGCATTGGTGATGATGAGTTAAACCAAATCATTAGCACTATTGCGAAACAAAACAAAATGTCACTCAAGGATTTCCGTACCATGCTGAAAAAAGAGGGCATAGAGTTCGCTGACTTTCGCGAGAAAATTCGCAATGAAGTGATCATCACCCGCTTGCGCAACCGACAGGTCGACAATCGGGTTTCCGTCAGCCCGCAGGAGGTAGACACTTTCCTGGAAAATGAAGCCGCAGAAAATCAGAAACTGGAATATTCTATTTCCCACATTCTTATCGCCACCCCCGGTGACGCCACCTCCGAACAGGTGAAAACAGCACAGGACAAAGCACAAAAGATATTGGCAGAACTTAGTCAAGGTGCAGACTTTGCACAGCAAGCCATCACTCACTCCGATGGGCAGCAAGCACTGACCGGAGGCGAGCTTGGCTGGCGCAAGCGAAGCCAGGTACCCACCCTGTTCTCGTCATTGGTGACTAAAATGCAGCCGGCGGATATCAGCGATATCATCCGCAGTCCAAGCGGTTTCCACATTATAAAACTCAATGCCCGACAGGGTGAAGACACGCATATGGTGCGCCAGACACGAGCACGCCATATCCTGATTCAGACCAATGAAATCACCTCAGACTTTGATGCCCGCACCCGCCTGCAGGAATTACATACACGCATTCTGGCCGGTGATGATTTTGCCAAGCTGGCACGAACCCATTCCGCTGACAAAGGCTCGGCCAGCGAAGGTGGCATGCTACCCTGGAGCAGCCCTGGAGACATGGTGCCGGCCTTTGAAGAGGCTATGGACAAACTCTCACCGGGGAAAATCAGTGAACCATTCCAGTCACGTTTTGGTTGGCACATCGTCCAGGTGCTGGAACGCCGGGACCATGACGACACTGAAAGCTATAGCCGCAGCAAAGCAATGGAGGCTCTGCGTCAGCGTAAGATTGAAGAAGAACAGGAAAGCTGGTTACAACAATTGCGCTCGGAAGCCTATGTTGACTATCGTCTCGAAAAATAAGACTCGTTGAATTCAAGACCCATACAACGTCTGCTCATCACCCTCGGCGAACCCGCTGGTATCGGCCCTGATCTGTGCATTCAACTGGCACAACAAGCCAGCTCAGTAGAACGGGTAGTCATTGCCGATCCCCTGGTGCTTGAAAGCCGCAGCAAACAACTGGGACTGCCTCTCAGCCTAAAAGAATTTCAGACCAACGAACCTGGCCGTTCCCAGGACAAAGGTGAACTCACCATTCTCCCTGTCACCACAGCGGCCCCTGTTCAGGCCGGGAAACTCGATCCCGCCAATGCGCCTTATGTACTACAAACCCTGAAATGTGCCGTTGAAACCTGTCAGCAGGGACACGCCGACGCTCTGATCACCGGGCCGGTGCATAAAGGCGTGATTAACCAGGCAGGCATCAACTTCACCGGCCATACCGAATACCTGGCAGCACTCACCGGCACCAAAAAAGTAGTCATGATGCTGGCAACCCCCGGCCTGCGTGTGGCACTAGCAACCACTCATTTACCACTGCGGGATGTCTGTGATGCCATCACCACGGAAAACCTTGAACAGGTGATCCGTATTTTGCATCAGGAACTATCTACACGCTTTGGCATAGAACAACCCCGGATACTGGTTTGCGGTCTTAATCCCCATGCAGGTGAAGATGGATATCTCGGCCGGGAAGAGATCGACATCATGCAACCACTGCTCGCAAAGCTGCGGGATGAAGGCATGCAGCTGACCGGTCCTGTTCCTGCCGACACGGCGTTTACGCCAAAATATCTCGAAAGCATGGATGTGGTACTGGCCATGTATCACGATCAAGGTCTGCCAGTACTCAAATACAAGGGCTTTGGTCAGGCCGTAAATATCACCCTCGGCCTGCCTATAATTCGCACTTCGGTCGATCACGGCACCGCCCTGGAATTAGCAGGTAGCGGGCACACACACATCGGCAGCATGGAATATGCGATCCTGATAGCAAAGCAAATGGCCTCAGCAACACAATAAACATGCACCGGGTCAGACACCGTTTATTCATAATCATACTCTTGTCTTTTTGCCTGAGCCTTTCCGCCCTGGCGATAAGTGCTAATGAACTCACCACAGAAAAATGCTTCCTCTGGGAAATTCAATCCAAAAACAGTACGGTCTATCTTCTAGGTTCTCTCCATATGCTACGACCCGAAATGTACCCGCTGAACGCATGCATGGAACAAGCCTATGAACAAGCGCATGTGATAGCTGTTGAAGTCAACATACTAACGGTCAAACCTCAGGAAATGCATCGACTCATACAGGAAAATGGATTTTATCCCCATACAGGGATTTATGCCGATTCTGGTACACGTCCAGCAGGACAATCGTTGCAAACTGAACTGTCTCCCAAGACACTGGCACTACTCAAAATATACTTGCAACACAACGAACTGAATCTTGAGGAAATTCAGTACATGCGCCCCTGGCATCTTGGCATGCTTATCGCTCAACAAGAGATGATCGCGCGCGGTTTTGATCCAGCACTGGGTATCGACCTACATTTTCTACAAAAGGCACAAGGGGAAAAAGAAATTATTGAGCTGGAAACATCAGAACAACAAATCAAATTATTGGCCTCTATAGGTGAAGACGCACAGGAGTTATCCCTGTTGGATACACTACAACATCAAAATGAAATGGATCAGGCGATTACAGACATGGTGCTGGCCTGGCAGTCAGGGGATGCTGAAGCCCTATACCAGCTGGTACGAAAAAGTGAAGAAAGGCACCCCTCACTAGCACCATTTTTCAAACGTCTTTTTGACCAACGCAATCAAAGCATGAGTACAAAGATAGAAAAGTTCTTGAAAAGCGGAGAAAACACCCTTGTCATCATCGGCGGTGGTCATCTGGGTGGGGAAAACGGTCTCATCAATCTACTAAGCAATAAATCCTACACGATAAAACAGCTTAATAAATCGATGAACTAAAGGATGGAAATAACAAATAATCAGCAGTACCGGTGCAACAAAATCAATTACATTTATTTACAGAGGCCAAAGCTCCGCTCCCAGTAGCATAAATCGTACTGCTAACAACAAACACAAGATCGTTGTTGCCGTGTAAACAAATTTAAACCCCACAGCTCGAATATGTTTGATGCCAATAAATGCTCCGGCTGCTGTCACGAAAAAAGAAAACTCGCTAATAACCAACAAGGTTAGTAGTGGTAATAGTGTAGCGCCGTCATTACCCGCCTCACTTCCTTTCATTACAACAATGGTAAAAAACAAGCCTAAACCTAAAGCTATATAGGGAAAATTGTATGTTTTCATATTTTCATGTGCCTGAATATTCTTCGATGCCAACAAAACAAAGGCATTAATATCTAAAGTTCATAAATGCATCCATTAAGGCGTAAAATGAAACCAAGATCAAGCCATCCTATATCTTACAGCTTTTTGGTTTCCCGTGGACTTGATCCCGTAGGGATACCATGAATCTCGAGGCCTTTCTAGGGATGACCACTCGATGCTGGTGCTTGCACCCTTTAGGGTAAACCTCCTGGCCTTCCCTTTTGACTTCTTTCCTGTATCCTTAATTTGATGAATCATCGACCACGTAAACGCTTTGGCCAGAACTTTCTACACGATCCTGGTGTTATCCAGAATATTATCAGCGCTATCGCACCCACCCCCGGAAAACGGATTGTGGAAATTGGCCCCGGCCTGGGCGCACTG
>DAOWII010000109.1 GCA_030640985.1 Chromatiales bacterium | reverse complement strand
GGTGGGCGCTCTAACTCCGGTGAGGGCGGTGAAGCGATAGAACGTTTTGGCACCGAGAAAATGTCTAAAATTAAGCAGGTGGCTTCAGGCCGCTTTGGCGTCACCCCTCACTACCTGGTCAATGCCGATGTGCTACAGATCAAGGTGGCTCAGGGCGCCAAGCCTGGTGAAGGGGGCCAGTTGCCCGGAGACAAGGTCAACGATCTCATTGCCAAGCTGCGTTTTGCCACACCAGGAGTATCATTGATCTCACCGCCGCCTCATCACGATATCTACTCTATCGAGGATCTGGCGCAGCTCATTTACGATCTGAAACAGGTCAACCCTGATGCCCTGGTATCGGTGAAACTGGTGGCAGAAGCCGGTGTGGGCACCATTGCCGCCGGTGTAGCCAAGGCCTATGCGGATCTGATTACCATCTCCGGTTACGATGGTGGCACAGCTGCCAGCCCGCTGAGTTCGGTAAAGTATGCAGGCTCCCCATGGGAGCTGGGCCTCTCCGAGACCCATCAGACCCTGCGTGCCAACAATCTGCGCGACAAGGTACGGGTACAAACCGACGGCGGTCTCAAGACCGGCCTGGACGTGATCAAGGCGGCGATTCTCGGTGCCGAGAGCTTCGGTTTTGGTACTGGTCCCATGGTGGCCCTGGGCTGTAAATTCCTGCGCATCTGTCACCTGAATAACTGTGCCACCGGTGTCGCTACCCAGGACAAGGTATTACGCCTCAACCATTACATTGGCCTACCCGAAATGGTGATGAACTACTTCAAGTTCATCGGCCAGGAAATTCGTGAGCTAATGGCTGAACTGGGTGTTCGCTCCATGGATGAGCTCATCGGTCGTACCGATCTGCTGGAATTGCTGGAAGGCAAAACACCCCGGCAAAACCGCCTGGACCTCAGCCCCATTATTGCCAATGGCAATGCAAGTGCTGACAAGCCCCATCGTTGCCTAGTGTCCAAAAATGAACCCTTTGACAAGGGTGAGTTGGCGGAACAAATGGTAAGTGATGCGCTGTCTGCCATCGAAAACAAGGCAGGTGGAGAATTCAACTACGGGGTGAAAAATATTCACCGCTCCATTGGCGCCCGCCTCTCCGGTGAAATTGCCAAACGTCACGGCAACCAGGGCATGGCCGACACGCCTATTCAGCTTAAACTCACCGGTACTGCTGGCCAGAGTTTTGGCGTATGGAATGCAGGCGGTCTACACATGTCTCTGCAAGGTGATGCCAACGACTATGTGGGCAAGGGCATGACCGGCGGAAAACTGAGCCTTTATCCACCCAAAGACAGCGCCTTCAAGAGCCAGGAAACCTCTATCATCGGCAATACCTGTTTGTACGGCGCGACCGGCGGAAAACTGTTCGCCGCCGGACTGGCTGGTGAACGCTTTGGTGTGCGCAACTCCGGTGCCCATGCCGTTGTCGAAGGTGTCGGTGACCACGGTGGTGAATATATGACCGGCGGTTGCATCACCGTACTGGGAGAGACCGGTGTCAATTTCGGTGCAGGCATGACCGGTGGTTTCGCCTACGTGCTGGATCTGGGTAACCACTTTGTGGATCGCTACAACCATGAGCTGGTGGATATCCATCGCCTCACCACAGAGCCCACCACTTCCCAGCGCGAACACCTGCGCAGCATCATTGAAGAGTTTGTGACAGAAACAGGCAGTCAATGGGGACAACATATCCTGGACAACTTCGCTGACATGATCGGCAAGTTCTGGCTGGTCAAACCCAAGGCAGCGGACATTGCATCGCTGCTGGATAAGCTTGAAAGCGCCGCCTAATCAAATTACATAGAGCAAGTACAACCAATATGGCTAACGTATTTCAATTTTTACAGGTACCTCGGGTAGACCCGGATAAAAAGCCGGCCGAAGTACGCATCAAAGAATACCGCGAGATTTACCAACCGTTTAATCCCGAGTCAGCGGGTTCCCAGTCGGAGCGCTGTCTGGAATGTGGTAACCCTTACTGCTCCTGGAAATGTCCGGTGCATAACCACATTCCCCAATGGCTCAAACTGGTGAGTGAAGGCAATGTCACTGAAGCAGCGGAACTCTCCCACAAGACCAACAGTCTGCCGGAGATCTGCGGTCGTGTCTGCCCACAGGATCGCCTCTGTGAAGGCGCCTGTACCCTCAACGATGGCTTCGGTGCCGTCACTATTGGCTCGGTGGAAAAATATATTACCGACACCGCCTTTGCCCAGGGCTGGCGTCCGGATATGTCACAGGTAGAAGCCACCGGCAAAAAGGTCGCCATTGTCGGCGCCGGTCCGGCGGGCCTTGGCTGCGCCGACATCCTGGCGCGTAACGGCGTACAGGCAGTTGTTTTTGATTCTCACCCGGAAATTGGTGGTCTGCTGACCTTTGGTATTCCCGAATTCAAACTGGAAAAAGAAGTCGTCAGACAACGCCGTGAAGTGATGGAAGGCATGGGTATCGAATTCCGCCTCAACACCGAAGTGGGTAAGGATATCGAGTTCCAACAACTGGTGGATGAGTACGACGCGGTGTTCCTCGGCATGGGCACCTACACCTACATGAAAGGCGGCTTCCCCGGTGAAGACCTGCCCGGTGTTCACGAAGCACTGCCCTTCCTGATCTCCAATGTGAATCATTGCCTTGATTACGAAAAGGACCCGGCAGACTTCGTCGATATGAAAGGTCAACGCGTAGTCGTACTTGGTGGTGGTGATACCGCTATGGACTGCAATCGCACCGCCATTCGCCAGGGCGCCTCCATTGTTAGCTGTGCCTATCGTCGTGACGAAGCCAATATGCCCGGCTCCGTACGGGAAGTCACCAATGCCAGGGAAGAAGGTGTGAAATTCCTCTGGAATCGCCAACCCATAGAAATCGTTGGCGATGGCAAGGTTGAAGGTATCAAGGTCGTCACCACCCAATTAGGTGAACCCGATGAACGCGGTCGCCGTCGCCCGGAACCAATCGCCGGCTCTGAAGAGATTATTCCTGCTGACCGTGTTATTGTTGCCTTCGGTTTCCAGCCCAGCCCGGCGTCCTGGCTTGACCAGTTCGATGTAGAAACCGATGATCGGGGCCGCATCAATGCACCGAAAGAACAAGAATTAAAGCACCAGACCACCAACCCGAAAATCTTTGCCGGTGGTGACATGGTACGCGGTTCTGATTTAGTGGTAACCGCAGTGTTTGAAGGCCGTAATGCGGCCGAAGGTATTCTGGATTATCTGGAAGTTTGAAGAAGATTATTTAACTCATAGATTTATTGATTAAGAAGGTAGAACAATGTCTGAATTAAAGAATGATCGTTTTTTACGTGCCCTGCTACGTGAACCTGTAGATAGAACGCCTGTATGGATGATGCGCCAGGCAGGCCGTTATCTACCTGAGTACCGCGCGACTCGCGCCAAGGCTGGTGACTTCATGTCGCTGTGCATGAATCCAGAGCTGGCTTGTGAGGTCACCATCCAGCCACTGGATCGCTATCCTCTGGATGCCGCCATTCTGTTTTCAGACATTCTCACCATCCCCGATGCCATGGGCCTCGGCTTACGTTTTGCTCAGGGTGAAGGCCCTCAGTTCGACAATCCAGTCCGCACCGAAGCCGACGTCAACAAACTGTTTGTTCCCGATCCTGAAGGTGAACTGAAATACGTAATGGATGCAGTGCGCACCATTCGCAAGGAACTGGATGGCCGAGTACCCCTCATCGGATTTTCCGGTAGCCCATGGACCCTGGCCACCTACATGGTTGAAGGCAGCGGCACCAAAGAATATGCCCACGTAAAAGGCATGATGTTCGATCGTCCTGATCTGATGCACAAGGTGCTGGATACTCTGGCTCAATCGGTCACCTCATACCTTAATGCCCAGATCGCTGCGGGCGCCCAGGCCGTACAGATCTTCGATACCTGGGGCGGTGTACTCACTCCACGTGATTACAAAGAATTCTCCCTGCGTTACATGAAGCAGATTGTTGATGGACTGAACCGCGAATCCGAAGGCCGCAAGGTACCCGTTATCCTGTTCACCAAAGGCGGCGGACAATGGCTGGAAGACATGGCCGACACCGGCTGTGATGCGCTGGGTCTGGACTGGACCACCGACATCGGTGAAGCCCGCAAGCGCGTAGGCGACAAGGTGGCCCTGCAAGGCAACATGGACCCCTCCATGCTGTACGCCTCACCAGAACGTATCGCTGAAGAAGTGGAGACGATTCTCTCCAGCTTTGGTAACGGCAATGGCCACGTATTCAACCTCGGCCACGGCATTCACCAACATGTGGACCCGGAACATGCTGGAGCCTTCATCAAAGCTGTAACTGAATTGAGTCCGAAATATCACAAATAAGACATTTCCAACTTAAACAAAAAAGCCCGCATGATGCGGGCTTTTTTATTTATAGCTTAAGTTTAAACCTAGATTTTTTTCCAGTTTCTAATCACCCAGCCAAGACCCAATAAAGCAACCCCAACAGCCAGCCAATACTGATTATCATCATTGTAAAAAAGACCGAATTTATCAGTTTTAAATGCCATTATGTTATACGTTGTGAGCAATGCCCCTGCCAAATATGAAATGGATATGGCACCACGCCTGGCATAACTTATTAACTCCGTTGTTGAAATCGACATACTTCCTCCTGATTGATTTATCTAATTTTAGTACCGCTCACCGACTAATGCTAAGCCACATACTAAACCAGAGATCTGATCTAATCATAGCAACCTGTCACACTTCATCAAATACTGGAATTATCACGTATCCAAAAATAACGGTCATAGCTGAGATACCATTGAATCCCATGGCTTACTTCTAATCTGCCTTTGTGACACTGTTAGCAAAATCCTACTCTGCTACAACTTCGTAACAACTTCAATTTATTATTTGCGAACCGGGTCTCAGGCAGTGCATTTTTTTAACCAGTTGCTGCTGATAGACTTCTCCCCCGGTAACCATTAGAACCAAAAAAGGGAATAACAATATGAGTCAGTCAGACCATTTCAGCGTCCTTAAAAAATCAGCACTGGCAGCAGAGCTGACTGATGCACAATGTGCTCGTCTAAGTGAAATCATGACCGTACGGGAGCTTGCCAAAGGTGAATGTCTATTACAGGAAGGCGATCAGGACCACAGTCTTTACTTGATCAAAAAAGGAAATGTCTCGGTCACTAAACATCTACCTGGCATGACGAAGGAAACTCTGCATGTACTTCACGAAGGTGATGTGGCCGGCGCCATGGGATTTATCGATGGCCAGGGCCACAGTGCCTCACTCTGCGCAGAAAAAGATGCCGAACTCCTGTGTCTGTCCCGTGAACCCTTTGAAGCCTTGCTCAGTGAAGATACTCACCTCGTATACCACGTAATGCGTTCCCTTATCCGCGTGGTTCACGGTATTGTGCGCAATATGAACACCAGCCATATTGAAATGGCTAACTACATCACCCGTCAGCACGGCCGCTATTAAATATTACAGAAATAACAGACATAAAAAAGCCCCCCACACAGGGAGGGCCTTTTTGTTTATCTGGCGCGCCCGACAGGATTGCGGCCCACTTCCCTGTGGACCGTCCCTGCGGGATCATCTTCGCTTCGCTGCGATGTCCAAAATTGCTCCCGGCAATTTTGTCGAACCTGTGCCGACCTCCGGTCACAGGCTCTAAACCACCCAAACAGCAGATATAAAAAAGGCCCAAAAAAAGGGGCCGTTTTTATATCTGGCGCGCCCGACAGGATTCGAACCTGTGACCTTCGGTGTCGGAGACCGATATTCTATCCAGCTGAACTACGGGCGCATTGGGCGAGTAGGATACCTTCCCTATCCCCTTTCGTCCATGTCTAACACATCTCGACAGACTCAAAGAGTGATCCAGTAAGGATGCCTGTAAAGGCCATAAAACCTTACATCACCAGTTTATTAAAAACCCTGGCTAGTCAGATAATCCTCGTAATTACCTCTGAAGTCCACAATACCAGTTGGTTGCATATCAATGATGCGAGTTGCTAGCGATGATACAAACTCACGATCATGACTAACAAAAATCAAGGTACCGGGATAATTCTCCAGCGCCAGGTTGAGAGATTCGATAGACTCCATATCCAGGTGATTGGTGGGTTCATCCATCATCAATACATTGGACTTTTTCAGCATCAATTTACCAAACAGCATGCGCCCTTCTTCACCACCGGAGATCACTTTAACGGACTTTACAATATCGTCTTTGGTGAACAATAAACGACCCAACACACCACGGATAACCTGTTCGTCATCAGCCGTAGTACCCCACTGATCCATCCAGTCATAGAGGGTTTTATCTTCAGAAAAGTCACTGGCATGGTCCTGGGCGAAGTATCCGGTATCGGCATTTTCTGCCCATTTAACAACACCACTGTCGGCTTTCAGCTCTCCGACCAGGGTACGCAATAAGGTGGTTTTACCAATACCGTTGGGGCCAATAATCGCAAGCCGTTCACCGGCCTCGAGCATCAGATCCAAATCCTTGAACAGAGGGCCTTCATCAAACCCCTTGCTGAGACCTTTCGTCTCCAGGGCCAGACGGTGCAGTTTCTTTTTCATGGTAAAACCAATATAGGGGTTTACCCGGCTGGAAGGTTTAATGTCCTCCAGCTCGATCTTTTCTATCTGTTTAGCCCGCGAAGTTGCCTGCCTTGCCTTGGAGGCATTGGCGGAGAAGCGACTGACAAAGCTCTGTAGCTCAGTAATCTGTGCCTTCTTTTTAGCGTTATCGGCGTACTGACGTTCGCGTACCTGAGTCGCGGCCGTCATGTACTCATCGTAATTACCGGGATAGAGACGAATCTCTCCGTAATCCAGATCGGCCATGTGGGTACAAACACTGTTCAAAAAGTGACGATCATGGGAGATGATAATCATGGTGCTGGAACGTTGGTTAAGCACATCCTCCAGCCAGCGAATGGTGTTGATATCCAGGTTATTGGTGGGCTCATCCAGTAACAACAGATCAGGGTCTGAAAATAATGCCTGACACAGTAACACTCGCAATTTGAAACCCGGTGCCACTTCGCTCATGGGGCCGGCATGCTGTTCGATGGGAATGCCCACTCCCAGAAGTAATTCACCGGCACGGGACTCAGCGGTGTAGCCATCCAGCTCAGCGAAATGCACCTCCAGGTCGGCTACCTTCATGCCGTCTTCTTCGCTCATCTCCGGCAAGTTATAGATACGATCCCGTTCTTCCTTAATCTGCCACAGCTCGGTATTCCCCATGATGACGGTATCCAGCACCGTGTACTCCTCATAAGCGAACTGATCCTGGCGCAACTGACCCATGCGAATATTAGGCAACAGTGAAACGGAGCCCGCTGTAGGCTCCAGATCTCCACCGAGAATTTTCATAAAGGTAGATTTGCCACAACCATTGGCGCCGATAAGGCCATAGCGATTGCCATCACCGAACTTGACCGAGACGTTTTCAAATAAGGGCTTGGCGCCAAACTGCATGGTAATATTAGCGGTAGAGATCAAAATACATTCCTGAATAAATTAGTTGAGAACCGGCTATTATACCGGAGCTGAAACCGATTAATGAATCGACCTGACGAATTTAAGCCACTAAATAAGGAAAACTGATGGAAAACATGGCCACTTGGGAAATTATCCTCACCGGTATGCTGGTAGCGGCGTTGCTGTTCTGGATGGGCCCTGGTATTAAAGAGACTCTCCGTAGAAGCAAAGAGGCGGAAAAAAAAGACTGGAAAGCAGTACTGATCCCTCTGGCCCTGGTAATATTGTTTGTGATGTTCCTGATATCGATGGTGTGACCAGGTAGATACAAGAACTATTGTAAGAGCCGTTTGTCCAGTGGACTCCCACTTATCGTACATGCACCACACACAAGGGCACATACAGTTCATCATCGCTAAGCCCCCCATGTACGCCAATCATCTGGAAAGGCTTTTCATTGGACAGGTGCTCCACCATTACATAGTTATCCTTCATTACCAGAGTGTAATCACCAATCCGTTCATGCAGACGCGGGTGGGGCTCACCCTGACCGAAGAAACCTCGTTCAATTAGCGCCTCACTGGAATATAAGCTACAGGCATCTGCTAATTCATTTTGCACATACTCCTCAAAGCGGGTGGCCTTATCGGCACGAACATAGGCATAAGCCGCTCGTGGTTCACCACACAATGGCATGGTGAGACAGGCCTGCAAATGAGGGTGATCATTGACTCGAATAATCCGCTCCTCCGTGGTATCCAGCAGTCCATGATCAGCACTAATAATAACAGTGGTATCTGTCCCGGTAAGGGATTCCAGCAAGTCTTTCACTCCGGCATCAATTTGCTGAAAGTGTTCTTCCACATCCTGACTATTCACACCCGAGTGATGGCATCGTGCATCCAGCTCCGACCAGTAAGCATAGGTAAAGCTTCGCTGCGAACCATTTTTGCCCACAATGGCTTTTATTTGCGCGAAATAATCATCCATACCACTATGAGGGATCCGGTTTGCCGGGCCTGAGGTGGCTTTACTGTAGGCCGAATCGGTAATAAATGAGGGGTTTAAAACATAGCTGGAGGCTTCAAGTCCGGCAAAGATACTGCTCTGGTCAAAAAGATCCTGGGGCTGGACTCCGCTCTCCGTATAGCAAGCACCGCCGAAACGCGGCACAAAGGGCAACACCGTGGCGATACTGCCCAATTCACGAAACCAGGTGAACCAGCCGGTAATGGCATGCTGCTGTGGCGCCACCCCGGTAAGAAAACTGGTGATGGCGCTGGCGGTAGTGGTGGGGAAGACTGAGCTGATCTGCGCCCGTTGGTGCTCATGCAGGCAACTGTCGGGGTGTCTGGCCAGGAAATCATAACCCAGGCCATCGATCAGCAACAATACAATATTCTGACTAACCAATTCATCGGCTGGCAACCAGGCCAGCTCAGTATAGCCTTTATCCGGCCCACCCAGAGCGCCGGAAATAGAGGCCATCAGGTTAACAATGGAGTTGTCACTGTAATCGGGCAAATGCATAAAACCCAGTTTCCAAATATTTCGGAGTAAAGTAAAGGTATTAGCTGCCAATAAGATGCTATGTCACGAGCCCTTTCCTGCTATAATGTTCGGCTAACTTTCCAACTTTCGTCTCTCTAATTTCCACGGAACTAATTCCCACGAACTAAACGGTACATCCCTGTGATCGAGAATTTACGTAATATCGCTATCATCGCCCACGTTGACCATGGCAAAACAACTCTGGTTGATCAACTGCTGAAACAATCCGACACCCTGGGTGAGCGGGTACAGCTGGAAGAACGTGCCATGGACTCCAATGACCAGGAACGTGAGCGCGGTATTACCATCCTCGCCAAGCCTACGGCTATCAAGTGGGGTGAGTATCACATCAACATCGTGGATACCCCGGGACACGCCGATTTTGGTGGTGAGGTAGAGCGAGTGCTCTCCATGGTGGATTCTGTACTGTTGCTGGTTGATGCCGTCGAAGGCCCTATGCCCCAGACCCGTTTTGTTACCGAGAAAGCACTGGCTCGTGGTCTCAAGCCCATCGTGGTAGTCAACAAGGTTGACCGCCCGGCCGCCCGGCCTGGCTGGGCGCTGGATCAAACCTTCGACCTGTTTGACCGCCTCGGTGCCACCGATGAGCAACTGGACTTCCCGGTCGTGTATGCCTCAGGCCTGAGCGGTTTTTCCGGTATGGATCCTGATGTACGTGAAGGCGACATGAAGCCTCTGCTGCAGACCATCGTCGATATGGTGCACCCACCGCAGGTAGAGCTTGAAGACCCTTTCCAGCTCCAGGTATCACAGCTGGACTACAACAGCTATGTAGGTGTAATCGGCATCGGCCGCATTGCCCGTGGCCGGGTCAAGACCAATACTGCCGTGACCATTGTTAATGCGGAAGGTAAACGTCGTAATGGCCGAATCAATCAGATTCTGGGCTTTATGGGACTGGAGCGTATTGAGGTTTCCGAGGCACAGGCTGGCGACATCGTCTGTTTTACCGGCATTGAGGGACTGAATATTTCAGACACCCTGTGTGATCCCAATGCCGTTGAGGCCTTATCACCCCTGTCCATAGATGAGCCCACCGTAAGTATGACCTTCCAGGTCAACAACTCACCCTTCTCCGGTAAAGATGGCAAATTCGTCACCTCCCGTCAGATCCGTGAGCGTCTGGAGCAAGAACTGGTACACAATGTTGCCCTCCGCGTTGAAGATGGTGGTGATCCTGATAAGTTCAAAGTGTCAGGCCGTGGCGAACTGCACCTCTCCGTGTTGATCGAAAGCATGCGCCGCGAAGGTTTTGAGCTGGGCGTCTCCCGCCCTGAAGTTATTATTCGTGAAGTGGATGGTGAGGCACATGAGCCCTACGAGCAAGTCACCGCCGATGTGGAAGACCAGCATCAGGGTGGCGTAATGGAGAAACTGGGCGCCCGTGGTGGTGACCTGAAGAATATGGTTCCCGATGGCCATGGTCGTGTACGCCTGGATTACGTTATGCCCGCCCGCGGCCTGATCGGATTCCGTACCGAATTTCTCACCGCCACCCAGGGTTCCGGCCTGATCTATAGCGTATTTGACCACTATGGCCCGATGAAAAAGAATGACTATGGTACGCGCAAAAGTGGGGTACTCATCGCCAACGCCCCGGGTAAGGCCCTGACCAATGCCCTGTTTAATCTGCAGGAACGCGGCCGTATGTTTATCGGCCATGGTGAAGAAGTTTACGAAGGTATGATTGCCGGTATTCATGCACGAGAGAACGATCTGGTGGTCAATGTCCTCAAGGGCAAGCAACTGACCAATGTACGTGCCTCCGGTACCGATGAGGCCCAGGTGCTGACCCCACCGATTAAACAGAGCCTGGAGCAGGCCCTGGAATTCATCGATGACGATGAACTGGTAGAAGTAACTCCCAACCACATCCGTCTACGCAAGAAATTCCTGATGGAGAATGATCGCAAACGGGAATCACGTAAGTAATATACACCCTCGTTTTAACGAAAAGGCCGTTTATACCCTTCTAGGGTGCAAACGGCCTTTTCGTTAAAAACAACAGTTTTTGTAGGGTGGGCATGAAATGCCCACCCTACCCTGTCTGTGTTCCCTGTGGCTAACCAGCTTTTTATCTTGTATCGTTAGATACATGCACACCCTCTACCCTGAAATTCGCCCCTATGTGAATCACACCCTCCAGGTGGATAAACCCCACGAGCTGCATATTGAGGAGTGCGGCAACCCCAAAGGCTTGCCGGTGCTGTTTGTTCACGGGGGGCCTGGCGCCGGTTGTGAGGATTATCACCGCCGTTTTTTTGATCCAGAAGTGTATCGCATCATCCTGTTTGACCAGCGAGGCTGCGGACGCTCTACACCCCATGCCTCGCTTGAGGGCAATACCACTCAGGCACTGATTTCCGACATAGAAGCCATTCGCAAATTGCTGGGTATCGACCAGTGGCTGTTATTCGGTGGCTCCTGGGGCTCCACTCTGAGCCTGATCTATGCAGAAACCCATCCCGAACGGGTGATGGGTTTGATCCTGCGCGGCATATTTCTCTGCCGTCCCCATGAGATACAGTGGTTCTATCAGCAGGGAGCCAGTCGTCTATTTCCCGAGGCCTGGCAGGAATACCTTGCTCCTATCCCGGAGGCCGAACGTAAGGACTTACTTACCGCCTACCACAAGCGCCTCACCGGAGATAACGAACTGCAACGCATAACAGCAGCCAGAGCCTGGTCCCTGTGGGAAGCCCATACCTCCAGTCTACTCCCCAGCCAGGCGGTAGCTGAGCACTTCGGCAATCCTTACACCTCTCTCAGTCTGGCCCGTATCGAGTGCCATTACTTCAGTAATAATACTTTCCTGGAAGAAAATCAGATCCTGCGTGATGCCCATCGACTCAAGGGCATTCCCGGCATCATCGTCCATGGCCGTTACGATGTCGTCTGCCCGGTGGAAAATGCCTGGCAACTACAGCAGGCCTGGCCTGAGGCTGAGCTGCGTATTACCCCTGATGCAGGCCACTCCGCCAGTGAACCGGGTAATATCGACGCCCTGATCCAGGCCACCATCGAGATGAGTGAGCGGTGGACATGAGTAAACGATGGACATGAGTAAACAACTGCTGTGATCGGCCTGTTACAACGAGTCAGTGAAGCCCGGGTAGTGGTGGGCGGCGAAACCATCGGTGAAATCGGCCAGGGACTGCTGGTACTGGTCGGTGTGGAAAAGGATGATACTGAAGCCCAGGCCGCGCGGCTACTGGAGCGCATTCTCGGCTACCGGGTGTTCGCCGACGGGGAAGACAAAATGAACCTGTCGCTGCAGGACATCAACGGTGGCCTGTTGCTGGTACCCCAGTTTACCCTCGCCGCCGACACCCGCAAGGGCATGCGCCCCGGTTTCAGCCCGGCGGCGACTCCGGAAGAGGGACAACGGTTGTTTGACCACCTGCTGCAAGCGGCCCGTAAAATCTACCCCAAGGTTGAGAGCGGCCAATTTGGCGCCGATATGCAGCTCAGCCTGTGTAATGACGGCCCGGTCACCTTCTGGCTACAGGTCTCCCCGCCATAGCCCGCCTTGATTCAAACCCGGCCTTTTTTTGAAAAAACCTCTCCTGCAGACCCTTTAACTGACTGTTTCCATTGGTTATAGGCATTCATAAAGGTTCCCACAAAAACTTGCGGTCTATCACATATTGGTC
>DAOWII010000100.1 GCA_030640985.1 Chromatiales bacterium | reverse complement strand
TTGATTCACAGTATTTTTCAGTAACACCACAAATTGATCAAACGAATCGATCTGGCCCTGAAGCTTGATACCATTGACCAGATAGATAGCCACTGGCGTCCGCTCTTTACGAAGGGCGTTGAGAAACGGGTCTTGTAAGGCTTGCCCTTTACTCATAATGTCATCTCCTTGGTTGTTTTTTTATTGGGTTAAATCCACCCAAAAACATATAAGTTATTAATTCAACACGATTATATAAATACACATCAATGACACCTACAGTGTAGCGCATCCATCTTTAATTTCACTTAACTACACTTTTTAAGACTATACAAGATACATAGTGGTGGCTGGTTCGAGATATTTCAATGCCCTGACCAGAACATGTTCATCCTGACTATCAAGCCAATGTGCCCCCTCTTCCTTACGTAACCAGGTAAATTGGCGTTTGGCTAACTGACGGGTGGCTATGATGGCACGCTCTTCCATGCTTGCAGCATCCATTTCCCCCTCCAGATACTCCCACACCTGCCGGTAGCCCACACAGCGTATTGAGGGCAAATCGGATGTTAGATCACCTCTTTGATACAAACCTTCAACTTCGGCAACAAACCCCTGCGCCAGCATTTGTCGAAAACGAATAGCAATACGCTCTCGTAGAAAGTCACGATCACCGGGAGCCAGTATTAACTTTAAAGGCTGATACATCAATCTTTCACCTGGTTTGGCGATCAATTCAGACATGGACTTTCCAGTGATCTCGTAGACCTCCAGGGCACGCTGCAACCGTTGAGGGTCATTGGGGTGGATGCGGGCGGCAGATGCAGGATCCACCTTGGTTAGACGGTGGTGCATCCACTGCTGACCCTTATTTTTAGCCTCCTCTTCCAATCGGCAACGCACCTCTCGATCAGCGGGTGGCAGCACTGACAGACCCTCCGTCAGGGCACGGAAGTAGAGCATGGTGCCACCCACTAACAGAGGAATACGACCGGCCGCCGTGATCGCCTGCATCTCGCGCAGGGCATCTTGCCGGAACTGAGCAGCCGAATATGACTCTGCCGGGTCTAGGATATCAATCAGGCGATGGGGAAAACGCTTAAGAACATCCGCTTCCGGCTTGGCCGTGCCGATATTCATGCCCCGATACACCAGGGCAGAATCGACACTAATGATATCGCAGGGCAGACGTTCAGTCAGCGCAAGTGCAAGATCTGTTTTTCCCGAAGCGGTGGGGCCCATAAGGAAGATTGCTGGCGGTAAAGCCTCTGAATTTACTGTGCTGATTGTCATAAAGAGTTAATTAAAGGCTCATATGAGCTGTATTTCATTCCCGGTCATCAAGCACTGGAGTGGTTAAATAGCCTGGCCAGGGCATCTCTATCCAGTTGTCGCCATATACTATTCGAGGCTGGCAGTTCCATACGTTCCACATCCCGTAAAAGGGTATTCAATTCCGCCATTGGGTAAGGCCGCTGGACTTTGGCTGCTTGTTGGGAAAGGGACTCCAGAATCACTGAAGCATTATTCTCTTTATTTAAACCCTCTAACAGCGTTTTAACCAATGACTCTGTATCAGCTTCTTTCAGCAGGCTTGGTATCTGCCGAACAACCAGGCTGTCCGGCCCCAATCTATCCAGCTCAAAACCCAGTTCAACGCATTGCCCTGCACTGGCTTCGCTTATGTTTATTTCCTCTGCAGTCAGTTTTAAGCGTTGAGGTAATAGCAAAGCTTGCCGGCGAATACCCTCGGCGGCCAGAGTTTCCTGTAAGCGTAGCTGCAATAATTTCGCTCGCGCAGCAGGGATATTGAATAACAGCATGCCGTCACTATTCTCTGCCAGCAGGTAATCCATCTGCAGTTGGGCAATAGCACGTCCCAGTGGCAGTTGCTCGTCTTCCGCTGCGGTAGCCGCGGCATAGTGGGCCCAGGGCTCTGCCACAGAATGAGAGGGTAAGGTTTGCCCTCCAGCGTAAGCCTTGCGCGTTGATGGGGGAAATACCGTTTGCTGTTGTTCGATAGAGACCACCGCTGAGTTGTTACCAACCTCATTGGGACGACTATCTTCCAATGCCCGATGCAGGGTAGAAAACAGGAAATCGTGTACCAAACGTGTCTCACGAAAACGTACTTCATGTTTGGTGGGGTGAACATTCACATCCACCTGAGCAGGATCCAGTTCCAGATAGAGTACGTAGGCGGGATATCGCCCCGGTGCCAACACGTCGCGAAATGCCTGACGTATACCATGACTCATCACACGATCCCTGATGATACGCCCATTGATGAAGCAATATTGTATATCCGCCTGACTGCGCGAATAGTCAGCCTGCCCCAACCAGCCGCTCAAATGCAAACCGGAAACTTCAAACTCTACACACAGACTGTTGTGCAAAAAATTACGTCCCAATACACTCTGCACACGTTTTTCTCGCGCACCCATATTCATGGCAGGCGCTAGTTTCAATACATCCTTGCCCTCATGACGCAAGACAAAACCTGTATCGAAATGACTCAAGACCATGCGCTTCACCACCTCTTCCACATGAGTAAATTCGGTTCTATGGGTACGAAGAAATTTACGTCGTGCCGGGGTATTGTAAAAAAGCTCTCGCACCTCCATGGTGGTGCCTACAGGGTGAGCAACAGGAACAGGAGTCACTTCTCCATCACTACCATTACCCGCTACCTGCCAGCCATGCTCATCAGCGGCAGTACGGGAAATTAACTGAAAGCGAGACACCGAAGCGATACTGGCCAGGGCCTCGCCACGAAAACCCATACTGGAAATACTGACCAGGTCTGCCTGATTGCTGATCTTGCTAGTGGCATGACTGTGCAGGGCCAGAGCCAGATCTTCATGGTAAATCCCACTACCATTATCACGAACCCGGATCAGTCGTGTTCCGCCCTGCTCCAGCTCTATCTCAATGTGGCTTGCCTCAGCATCCAGACTGTTTTCCAACAACTCTTTAACTACCGAGGCCGGACGTTCAACCACTTCGCCTGCGGCGATCTGATTGCTCAACTGGGGAGGGAGTTGGTGAATCCGCTGAGGGGTAATACGCTCGTTCATGTATGGTCTATCTTACCTGGGGCGACAATGCTGTGACTTGAGTTAGTGTTAACAGGCCCTAGCTTAAAGAATATTAACGGGGCTTAAAAGAGAATCATGTGAAGGCAGCCATAAAATTGAGGTGGAAATAACCGTCAAGTCTCAGGCTGACGTATTTATTTGACTACAAAAGTGTCAGGCAACTTATCCGGAGTATCCATGACTTCACACTGAATATCTGTCACTTGCGCTGCCGACGAGCCTTGCCAACACCAGTCCTTGAGCTTATCAAGTTGCCCTGAATTACCACACATCAACACCTCCACCCGACCATCGGGCAGGTTACGTGCGTAACCAGTGACATCCAGTTGATTGGCCTTTTGCCGAGTGCTATCGCGATACCACACACCTTGCACACGCCCAGAAATAAAGCAGCAGAGACAATGACTCATTAATTTAATCCCGCTATTTACTCATTACTCAGGGAATATATTAAACAAGAATATACGGAGAGATTCACAACTTGAGAATTTTTTGTTGCAGAAGACCACTTCCAGACTTCCTCCAGGGAAGCACACTACCTGTTTTCACTCGCCTCAGAAGAAACCGCCTGATTACGAGCTCGAATCGCCTCATTCTTGGCGGCGAGAGCAGCACGTTTTGCCTGGCCGTAATGCCCTTCCTCAAGATTGTCCGCTGCATTTCCCAGTAGCACCTCAGCCGAATTCAGGGTCTTGGGAGCATGTTTGTCAGCATTTGCCTCTTTGGCAGCGGATATCGCCTGTCTGGCATCGCTCATTTCCTGCACTGGAGGCGACATTGCACACGCCACAACAAAAAATGACATCAACAGAAACAATGTAGATTTAATATTCATCAAGGACATGGTACTTTCTATTTACACGGCTCATCCTTAAACCACACACAACTTAATGATTTCCAAGCTAGCATTGAGGCTATAAGCTGTCAAGAAGATTGCAGTTGAAATAAATCGTTAATAAATACTCAACAGGAACCACACCATACCATGACCACCATTTACCATAATCCCCGTTGTTCAAAATCTCGACAAACCCTGGAGCTATTGCAACAACACAATGATGACATTGAGGTCATTGAGTACCTGAAAATCCCCCCGAACAAGGAACAGCTGCAAAAAATCCTTGATTTACTTGGACTGAAACCACGGGAGCTGATGCGCAAAGGTGAATCCGTCTATCAAGAATTAAACCTTGATGATCCATCTCTGGATGATGCCGCACTTATTCAGATGATGCTTGAACATCCCATCCTCATTGAACGCCCCATCGTCATCAATAATGGCAAAGCAGTCATTGGCCGCCCTCCAGAGGGTGTGCTGGATATTATTTAAGGAATCCCTCATGACTGAGATATTAGTACTCTATTACAGTCGCCACGGTGCGGTCTGTGAGATGGCCAAGCTGATTGCCCGCGGTATCGAAGAAGTGGGTGGCATGCAGGCCCGGCTACGGACCGTACCAACAGTATCAACGGTGTGTGAAGCCGTTGAAGACACGGTTCCAAATAAGGGAGCGCCCTACGTAGAGTTGCAGGATCTGGAAGAATGTGTCGGCCTGGCCATGGGCAGTCCAACACATTTCGGTAATATGGCAGCCCCCCTCAAACACTTTATCGACAGCACCAGTCCACTGTGGTTATCAGGCAAACTCATCGATAAACCTGCGGCAGTATTCACCTCCACTTCAAGCCTGCATGGTGGGCAGGAAAGTACATTATTGTCCATGATGTTGCCACTACTGCACCACGGCATGATTTTGCTCGGTCTACCCTATAGTGAAACCAACCTGCTTCACACCCGTGGCGGTGGCAGCCCTTACGGCGCCAGCCATCATGCAGGGGCGGATGGAAAATTACCGCTCAGTGATGAAGAAAAACAGCTGTGTCAGGCGTTGGGAAAACGCCTGGCAGAAACGGCTCACCGTCTGCACAAAACAAACTAGAGTCGTCACAAAAATGAACCGTATTACTATCAGTTATAGTGCCGCCATCAGTGGCTACTTTGGTCTGCTTTTGCTCCAGTTTTTGTGGTATATCCAGTTATCACCGCCTGAGCATATACCCATTTCAGTGGCATTGGTCATCGCTGCCGGCCCCCTGCTTTTTCCACTCCGGGGCATATTATATGGCCGCCCCTATACCTTTGCATGGACGGGCTATCTGGCCTTGCTGTACTTCATTCATGGTGTAATGGAAGCTTGGAGTAGCGATACGGTTCGCCATCTGGCCTTATTAGAGGTTTTATTCAGTGTAATGATGTACACAGGCTGTATATTCTTTGCCCGCTTCAAGGGACAAGCGTTGAAAGCAGATAAAACCCGCGGTTAAATCAGTTCTTTCACAAAGGGAATCGTCAGCTTTCGCTGTGCCGAGAGTGATGCTGTATCCAGTCGTTCCAGCAGGATGAACAGATCACGCCAGTCCCGCGAGGTATGGCGGAGAAGATAACTGGCAACCTCGTGAGGCAAGTCCATCCCCCGTCCTTTGGCGCGCATTTGCAGGGCAGAAATCTTGTCCTCATCCTCCATGGCCAGTAATTGAAACACCGGCCCCCATCCCAGGCGAGATGTTAGATCTTGCAGACTGAATTCCAGGGCTGGCGGTGCCGCATTACCTGATACGATTAACCGGGAGCCGGTTTCCCTGACGCGGTTATACAGATGAAACAGGGCAGTCTGCCAATGGGGCTTATTTGCCACCGCCTGTATATCATCAATGCACACCAACGCCATAGACTCCAGGCCAGCCAGCATTTCCGCATCCAGATTTACGAGCTCGGGCACAGGCAGATATACGGCAGGCTGATTCTGTGAGGCCGCCTGATGACAGGCCGCCTGCAACAAGTGACTCTTGCCCGTTCCCTCCTTGCCCCAGAGATAAACAAAGGCCTCCGAGTCATGTTGCAAAACATGAATTAAAGCCGCATTGCCCGCCGAATAAAAATTATCAAAGGTAGCACTGTCCTGCAGACTAATACGCAGGGGCAGCTGCTCTTTTGGCAAAGAACGGGACACTAACCGCCATCCTCTTCAGCATACAGTGTACTGCCTACATAACGCTCATGGGCATAACGCAGCAGGACCATCACCACGGCGGCGACGGGCAAGGCCAGCAAAATACCGAAGAAACCAAACAACTGGCCACCAGCCATGACTGAAAAGATCACGGCAACCGGGTGCAGGCCAATACGCTCTCCCAACAACAGGGGTGTGAGCACCAGCCCCTCCAGGAGCTGACCAAGGCCAAATACTATGACAACTAACACCAGGGGGAAGAACTCCTGAAATTGCATCAGGGCGGCGACTCCCGCCACTATAATGCCCACAATAAAACCAAGATAAGGCACGAAACTCATCACACCTGCCAGCATGCCAATAAGCAATGCCAGTTCCAGCCCCACCAGCCACAGCCCAAAGGTATAAATGGCACCCAGCGCCAGCATCACCATCAGTTGTCCGCGCAGGAAAGCACCCAGAACTTCATCGGATGATCTGGCCAGACGTACTACGTCCGCCTCCATCCGACGCGGAATCAATTCGTGTATACGTGCTACCAGGATGTCCCAGTCTCGTAACAGATAAAAACTCACCACTGGAATCAAAACCAGATTAGCCATCCAAACCAGTAACGTCAGGCCTGAACTGGAGACCATGGACAGCAGGCTCTTGATGTTGCCACCGGCAGAACGCCAATTTTCCTGGATATAGGTTTCCAGTGCCGCCAGATCCAGGCTCAAACCCTCCAGCCCAAAACGTTCAGCTATCCAGGGCAGCGCCCGGATTTGCGCCCAGTGAAAATAACCTGGGACCTTGGCCACCAGCAAGGCAAGTTGTTGTTGCAACATGGGAACAAGAACAAGCAACAGGAGTAGCGTCAACAGCAGCAATAAAATAAATACCGTTATTACCGAGAGGGAACGAGACAGCCCCCAGGACTCCAGGCGGTCAACAATGGGATCACCCATATAGGCCAATAATGCTGCAATGAGAAACGGTGTGAGCACCGGAGCCAGCAGATAAGAGAGCCAGCCGGCAAGGATCACCCCGGTCAAACAAAACCATTTTTGTGATTCAGACACGATTCATCCTCTTTAACCCAATTTTTTGCTCAGTATGGCTTGCCTGCCCCACACCCACATGTAATTCAAACCACTTAACAGGGTGCTGGCAATCACTGTATAGGCCAATGACTCTACAAGCCAAGGGGGGGTATTCGATATCCACAGCGAAAAGAGCATGACCACTACCAGGCTGATCTGGAACACGGTATTCAGTTTACTCACCATGGTGGCTTGTATTTCAAACTGACCGATGAAGTAATGGTAAGCAAGCCCACCGCTAACAATAAGCATATCCCGGCCAATCACCAGCGCCGTTAACCACCAGGGAAAGTGCCCCAGCCAGGCCAGTACAATGTAGACCGAAGTCATCAGTAACTTGTCAGCCAGGGGGTCAAGAATGGCCCCTAGACGACTGCCCCAGCCATTATGACGGGCAAGAAACCCGTCGATTCCATCGGAAACCCCTGCAATGATAAACAGTAACAGTGCCAGACCATAGTCCGCATTAAGTAATGCCATAATGACTGGCCAAACCAGCAGTATACGGAAAGCACTAATCAGGTTTGGAATATCACGACGTGTCACCGTAGTAACCGGAAGCTTAACTCTATCTGGTTTTCCAGGGGTGGGGATAAATACACATTATCTATTTCCGGAGAAATAGCAGGCACAGAGCTATCCAGTGCGACCAGGGTATCACCGAGAGAAATTGCCCGTCCCAGATTTTGTACGCTACCAGTCAATCGCAGTTTGTAGACGACTGTATCCGCATTGACCTCAAACACCTGTACCTCAGCCACCGTATCCAGACCCTTCAAATAGCCTCTGACCCGATCATAGGCGGAAAAATCTGTAACATCATGCACTTCAATCATAAGAGTGGATCGTCCTGCCTCACCCACCACTTGAGCAAAACGTATAGATAAGGCATCGGCGACCTTATCCACACCCGAGGTCAATAATTCATCCAAATTTGTGGCTGCTGTTTCCCAGTGCATTATTTCTTCACCAATATAAAGGTTCCAGTACATCTGCCAGTAGCCGGCAGTGTCCCAATAAAGACGACCGGCCAGCACTGCTTCTTGCCGGTAACGGCTGGAAGCGGCCAGAATCACATCCTGGAACTCACCCCAGACATCCGCAGGCTGCAAACGAAGTTGGTCCTGCAAATCCAGCAAGGGAAAGTGAACGGGCAAACCACGTCTTGCGGTCTGCTCATCCATCGTTTCCTTAACAATGCTCTGCTCATTGCTCGAAATAATACGACGAACGCCTTGCTCCTCTACGGCCAGCCAGACCAGCGTGGCCGGACGAGCGCTGCCCCATAGGGGTAAGTGGTTACTCCTTAACAGTTGATTGATGGACTTGCTGTTGAAACGCACCTTGAGCATAAGTTGTGACACGGTTGCATCCGCGGCTACATCTGTACTGCGAGTCATACCAGGTATCATCTCACTGCCAACATCGGGGAATATTTCAGCAGGTACGTCAACACTATGGTAGCGATATTGCTGGACATACCTCGTGGGTTGACCCAGTGCCTCAATGACCGCAGGCTCGTCTGCGATAATTGAGTGGCCACTAACCCTGACCAGAACTGTCTTAAGCGCAGCTTGCATCGCCTGCTGGCGAGCGTCGGCGCCCTGATCAAGCACCGCTACCTCGGTTTCGTACAACCGCTTGACCGATTCAGCTTGTACACCACTACTGATAAGGAATGCTGCACATAATAGGTATATGTAAAATTTTATTTTCATGGCGGGAAAGCTATGCGACTGGCCTGTTCAAGTCAAGCACGTTCCATGAAATCCCTCCCCCTGTTAGAATGCACACCCTGTGTAACCATGTGCTGTAATCAACATTCAGCACTCACTTGATTCAGGGGTAAATAAGTGACAAATAAAGACCAGTCGCCCGAAAAGGGCTTGAGCTACCGTGATGCAGGTGTCGACATTGATGCAGGTAACGCCCTGGTAGACCGAATCAAGCCCATTGCGGCTCGTACCATGCGACCCGGTGTATTAGGTGGTCTGGGGGGCTTTGGCGCCCTGTTTGAACTACCCATCGACCGTTACAAAGAACCGGTATTGGTCTCCGGAACCGATGGGGTGGGCACAAAGCTTCGGTTGGCAATGCAAATCGGTAAACATAACACCATTGGCATTGACCTGGTCGCCATGTGCGTCAATGACCTTATCGTTCAGGGTGCCGAACCACTGTTTTTCCTCGATTATTACGCCACTGGCAAACTGGAAGTGGAAACCGCTGCCGCCGTAGTTGAAGGTATTGGTGCCGGCTGTGAACTGGCAGGTGCCGCATTAACCGGGGGTGAAACCGCCGAAATGCCCGGCATGTATGAAGGCGAAGACTATGATCTGGCGGGATTTTGCGTTGGCATCGTGGAAAAAAGCAAGATCATCGATGGTAGCAAGGTGCGCCCCGGTGATGCCATCATAGGACTGGCCTCCTCGGGTCCACACTCCAACGGCTACTCCCTGATTCGCAAGATTGTAGAAGTCAGTGGTGCGGATTTAAACCAGGATTTCGATGGTCAAACTCTGGGAGAGACATTACTGACCCCCACCCGTATTTATATTAAATCTTTATTAAAATTGTTTGAGACAGTCGCCCCCCATAGCCTTTGCCATATCACTGGCGGTGGCCTGCTTGAGAACCTGCCGCGGGTACTGCCCAAGGATTGCCGTGCTGTCATCGATACATCCAGCTGGAAAGCACCCGAAATTTTTGACTGGCTGCAACAGCAAGGTAATGTAGACGAAACCGAAATGTACCGTACCTTCAACTGTGGTATTGGAATGGTGATCTGTCTGGCTCAGGAAGATATTGAAACAGCCCTTGAAGTATTATGTACCCAGGGAGAAGAAGCATGTGTCATTGGCCACATAGAGTCTGCCTCCATCGGTGAAGAACTCGTTACAATCAACAATGGCTAGAGTGGCATAATAAAATACATGCTCGATAAAGAAGAAGGTATGGCAATACAACGGCTGCCCATCGTTATATTGCTCTCTGGAAGTGGCAGTAACCTGCAGGCCATTATTGAAGCAAGTCAAAAAGACCTGGCTGTTGATATCCGTGCCGTCATCAGCAATCGAGTCGATGCCTATGGATTGCAACGTGCAAAAAAAGCAGGAATCCCAACAGCAAATATCGAACACGCTCACTTCGACAGTCGTGAAGCCTTCGATCAAGCATTGCTACAATTGATCGACCAATATGAACCAGCGCTGGTAGTACTCGCAGGTTATATGCGCATACTCAGCCCTGAATTTGTTGCACATTATCAGGGACGCATGCTCAATATTCATCCTTCCCTGTTACCGAAATTTCGTGGCCTGCATACCCACCAACGTGCAATTGAAGAAGGAGAAAAAGAACATGGGGCAACCGTGCATTTCGTCACAACGAAGCTTGATGGCGGACCCGGAATTATTCAGGCACGAATCGCCGTAGAAAAAAATGACACGACGGAGACTCTTGCAGCCAGGGTTCTGGAACAAGAGCACAGGATTTACCCTCAAGCCATCAGGTGGTATGCCCAGGGACGTCTGGAATTAAAGGATGAGGTAGCCTACCTGGATGGGGAGGCATTGGACTTTTCAGAATTAACCTGACCTTCCTGCAATAATCCGTATATAAGTAACAATGCTATGCAGATATTCAGGATGCAATGAGCTCAATCCCGTTACCATCAGGATCCCGGCAGAATACAGCATTACGACCTGAGCGACTTTTTGTATAGGCTATACCCGCCTGTTGGAGCCTTTGGGTCAGACTATCAATATCTTCAACTATCAACGCCAGATGGCGATCACATCCAACGTGTTCGGGACGCCCTTCAAGTCCATCGGGGTTCGGCACCTCAAGCAAATGAATTTGTTGCTCACCAACATCTAGCCAGGCCCCTCGAAAACCAAGCTCAGGTCGGGTGCCTGAAACTGCTAGTTCAAATATATCTCGATAGAAAGTGAGTGATCGCGCTGTATCCGCAACAATTATGCTCACATGATGAATATTAATAATACGCATAACGAAACCTTAGTAATAATGTGTAAGCACATTCAAAAAATAAACACCTATTTAAAGTAAATTCATTTGAATATACTATTAACTCCGTAATATATAATCAAATCATGGCTTAGAAAAAACGACCTGATCCCGACCATTATTTTTTGCCTGATAAAGCGCTTGATCAGCACGCGCCACGAGGGGACTTATCTGTGCTTCAATATCATCATTCATTATTTCTGTAGTTAACATAGAAACACCAATAGAAATACTTACCTGTGGAATACCACTTCCTGGCAACTTAAAATCAAAACCGGACACACTTGTACGTATGCGCTCCGCGATCTCCAGTACCGAATCCAGACCGGTTTTGGGTAACAATGCTACGAATTCCTCTCCACCATAACGGGCAACAACATCCCCGGCACGCAGGCATGAAGCAATAACATCTGCAACAGCAATTAACACTGCATCACCCGTTTGATGCCCTAAACTATCATTAATAAATTTGAATTTATCGATATCCAGAAACATGCAGCCAAGCGGTTGCTTATACCTTGATGCAGAGAAGACCTCTTCCCTAAGGCGCTGCTCAAAAAATCGTCGATTATTTAATCGTGTCAACGGGTCGGTTAAACCAATACGCTTAAGTCGTTCGTGGTTGGCAGCATTCTCCAGACAAATAGATACAACGGCAGCCAGCCTTTCTATGAACTCCGTTCCAGAGCCACTAATGAAACGTTCCTGATTCAAACTTCCCAGATTAAGGCTACCTATCAATCGCCCTTGACGAACAAGAGGTAACAGAGCCACCGAAGCAGGTATTAAGGGGACATCGCCAAACAAAGAAGAGTGCTCATTTTCCTGGAAAAGACCAAGTAACGGTTTTAGAGAAATACCATAAAGAGAATCCAGCACCATAGCATTTTCTACAAAATTTAATTCAGGAAATAATCCAGGGTCTAACCCACTGTCATCAAGCATACGTTGAACTTCATACTCTGAATCCACTAGAATCAAACTCACCACATCCAGTTCGAAAGCTGTACGGTAGTTATAAACAACCAGGCGTAGCAAGTCGGCGAGAGAGTCTGCGCTGATGAGCTGAAGTTCCAACTCATTGAAGCGCCTCATTTTTTCCTCATTTTTTCTAGCTTGGGCCATAAAGGCCTTTAATTGACGACGAACCTTTTTATTCTCATCATGTATGTCGTCTTTCATACGAGCCATTATCTATTCACTTCTTTCATTGTCATTGTTATTTGATAAGCCCAATCAAGAGACTCCAGATAAGATTCTGTAATATCACTAATGGCAATAGTCATAAGTTCAACCTCTTCCCAATGTCCTTTTTCAATATTCTGGGCAATACTGAGAACCTCACCTAGTATCCCTGCATTGGATAGCAATGCCGATTTCACATCATCAGCAAGAGGAATAGTTGCAACTATTTCCTGCATCGACATATTGAGGAACACATCTATCGTCGAGAACAGACCAACAAGAAAGAATTTATCCTTATCATGGGGAAGCCCAAGTTTAACAGCTATAAGCTCACACATTTTCGCCCTTATCAAGGTTATATTCAGCAGTTCATGAGTCTTGTCCTGCAAATTAGTTAATACAATAAGATTCACCCATAAGCGTATATTTTTTTCGCCTAGAATCACCAGCGCATGCCTGACAGATCCTATTTTCGTTGGCAGTGAATAATATGCTGAATTTATATAACGCAAAAGCTTGTATACAAGAGTGGTATCCAAAGAAATCACATCAACTAACTCATCAAAATTAAAATCCTGGTGATTTATCTTTTGCAACAGGTTCATTACTGAGAGCTTTAAAGGTGAGGGCTGTGCTCGTTGCCCACCAACAACAAGTGGTTTACAGAAGAAAAACCCCTGAAACATATCAAAACCTTGTTCAAGGCAAAACTCGAATTCATCCCTGCTCTCAACCTTTTCAGCCAACAACTTGACCTTATATTGCCTTAATTTAGCAATCGATTCTTTTAACTCATTAACACTTTGAGCCTGTATGTCGAGTTTTACAATATCAGCAATTTTCAGTAATGGGACCCATGGTTCACTATAAATAAAATCATCAAGTGCGATCTGATACCCCTGATTAGCAAGTGCATAAACTGCGGTTATAAGTTCATCATCTATCTCGATATCTTCCAGCACCTCTAGTGTCACATTGCTACCATCAAATGGTAGGGGGTGCACTCCAAGGAGAAAAGGCCTGGTAAGATTAATGAATGCACGTTTCCGACCAGCCACCTTTTCAAGACCGATCTCCATAAAAGTATTTAGTACAACATCGATGGTTGCCTGATTAGAATCAGAAATATGCGCAGCATTCG
>DAOWII010000007.1 GCA_030640985.1 Chromatiales bacterium | reverse complement strand
TATACCCTGGTTGCTGATATGACCCATGCTATCTGCAAGGGTTATGACGTAGAAACACCCGATGGCGCAGTTGCTTTCCGCGGCTCTTTCTTGATTGATACTGAAGGTAATGTACGCCACCAGGTAGTCAATGACCTGCCCCTGGGTCGTAACGTCGATGAGATGCTGCGCATGGTTGATGCATTACAGTTTACTGAAGAGCATGGGGAAGTGTGTCCCGCTGGATGGAACCAGGGTGATAAAGGTATGAATGCAACACCGGAAGGTGTCGCAGAGTACCTGGCTGATAACGCCGAAGCACTCTAGTGCTGTACTAATAATTCATATGAACGGCTTAATATTGAGTTAGTCGTATGATAATAAAAAAGGCCGGTCTATTATGACCGGCCTTTTTTATTTCTTATTTAATACACCCCGATAGGAAACCTGGTTCAGGAAACGTTAGCTTTCGTGTAACTCAATCCGATTACGGCCATTATCCTTGGCTCGGTAGAGAGCTTTGTCCGCATTATCAAAAAGCTGTGTTGCGGTATCGTTCTTTTGCAGAAAAGCAATGCCCAGGCTGGCAGTTATTAGAATGCCTGGTTCACCACATTTACAGCTGGCGACTCCATTCCGAATACGCTCGGCAACAAGCTTTGCTCCTGCTTCGTTCGTTTCGGCAAGAAGTATCACAAATTCCTCGCCACCATAGCGAAATACCTGATCGCAGGATCGCAAGGCTCCCTGTATTTTGTTGGCGGCACATCGAAGTACCTCATCACCGCAACTATGTCCATAATTGTCATTGATGTTTTTAAAGTGATCGAGATCCAGAGTAAGTAATGCCAGGGAACTTTCTCTGCGATGTGCCAGTTGTATTTCCCGCTCAAGAGTTTCATCTAATGAACGTCGGTTATTAAGACCGGTAAGAGGGTCTTTTGTGGATGCATCTACAGCTTCCTGGTAGCAAAGTGCATTCCTGAGAGGGTAGAGCAGAGTACAGACCAAAATTTCTAATTCCAGTAGCTCAGGTTCAGAGAATTCATGGCTACGGTATAAGGAATATTCCCCCAGGCATTTGCCCATCAGGTTTAACTGACACACAAAATTATGCTTTTCAGGGATGCCCGAATAGAACACAATGTCCTGGTCATCTGAACGGAAACAGAAGCCATCATGTGGAATAGTGCTTTTCAGCTCCCGGCTGAATATTTTAAGAATTTCAGTAAAATCCAGGCTGGTTTGCAGTGCTGCACCAATCTGCAAACTCAAAAAACTGTCCGGTGTAGCTACCCAATGATTCTGAAGGGGGGCTGGGCTACTTGAAGTGGAGTGGGCGGTTTCGTCTATTATATCCAAATAATATACGCTCATTTTTAAAATCCAGTGGCTATTGATTGACTTTATACACTAAGCACATACTGTGCCCATATTTTCAATCCTAATAAAAACAATAGCTTACACGGATTCGTGTTTTTAAGTGGCTAATAAGTCAATGTATTGGCGCTCATAATATGTACCATATTTGCCTATAATGGCAAATGTTTGCCGTAGGTTCCTGCCCTAATGAGGGCCTGGAGCCTGACTTTAAATTTTAACCTAAACGCGTTGTTTGTTATTGTGCATAAATTCATATCCCCACAATTATCATTATTTGCTGCATACCCGGCCTGGCATGCACTATTACTTATTATTATATGGAGCCTGACTACGGCATCAGTGGCCCAGGATGATCCTGCGGCTGGCAGCATCAGTCCGGAAAGCCCCTATTACTTGCCTGAATGGGAAAGACCTTATTACCTGCCTGAATGGGTGATCCTATCATCGCCGGACCTGGACTTGCGTCAGGCGGTTAAAGTGGCCCGAGCCAATCTGAAACAGGTCATGCTCTATTTCTATGAGGATGACTGTGCGGACTGCAAGCGATTCATCCGCAATAACTTTACTCAACGTACAATACTCGAAAAAACAAATGCGTCATATCAGCTTATTGCAATTAACGTAGCGGGTAGTCAGCAACTGACGGACCTGTATGGCAAGCGCATGACAGAAGAAGATTTTGCTGCCCGTAATGGTATTTTGTTTGCTCCCTCGCTGTTATTTCTGGATAAAGAGGGTGATACAGTTGTAAAACTGAATGGCTATACAGCGCCTTACAAATTCCGTCTGGCGCTGGGTTACGGCACCGGTCAGGGGCGTAGTCATGGAAGTCGTTTCCGGGATTACTTCAAACATATTGACCCGGTTAAAGCGAATAAAGAAATGAACCGGCAAAGCTTTTTTCTCAAACCGCCGTATCGTTTATCTCGCCATGAACAGCCTTCGATTCGGCCCTTGCTGGTTATTTTTGAACAGGCAAACTGTATGGTGTGTGATGAATTCCACCAAAGTGTGATGCAACGTCAGGAAACATTGGAGTTGTTAGATGCTTTTGATGTAGTTCAACTGGATATGCGAAGTGATATGTTGGTGATGACTCCCGGGGGAAAACAGACGACAGCCTCGAACTGGGCATACTCCCTGGGCTTGAAGTTTGCTCCTACCCTGCTTCTTTTTGATGAGCACGGTGAAAAAGTGCTGCAGAGTGATGAAGAACTTAACACCTTCCGGGTACAGTCAATGTTAGCTTATGGGCTAAATCAAACAGCGCGCCGGACGATGAGTTTGCGACAGTTTATGAAGCAACGTTTTGAAGGACATCGTGAGCGGGGAATTCGCGTCGAACAGATGCGGTAAAAGAGGCAACGCCTGAAAGCTAAATGCAAATCACCTGGCTACACTTATTGAGCGTTAAACCGTTGCCCGGTGATACCTTTGCTGTCACTCCCCATCAAATATAAATAGGCTTTGGTAATGGAGCCTGGTTCGGGATTTTTCGCGGGGTCTTCACCGGGGTAGGCGCGGGCACGCATGCCGGTACGGGTGGCGCCCGGATCAATACTATTCACCCGGATATGGGTATTAGCTTCCAGCTCATCGGCCATAATCTCCATCAGGTTCTCACAGGCCGCCTTGGAAATTGCATAGGCACCCCAATAAGCACGACCTTTACGTCCCACACTGGAACTGGTGAATACCACTGAGGCACTGTTAGATTTTTTCAGTAAACCCATCAGCGCCCGGTTCATAATAAAGGGCGCATTGAGATTAGTCTGCATCACCCGCGACCATAGCTCGGTGTCATATTGCTCTAGAGGTGTCAGGCTCCCCAAAAAGCCGGCATTGTGCAACAGACCATCCAGGCGACCAAACTCTTTCTCCAGAGTATTTGCCAGTTCAACATAATCTTTTTCACAGGCACCTTCCAGATTCATGGGGTAAATAGCCGCTTGTGGATATCCCGCCTGCTCAATCTCATCATAGATCTGTTCCAGTTTGCGTACGGTACGTCCCAACAAAATAACCGTGGCACCATGTCGGGCAAAGTCCTTGGCGACAGCAGCACCGATGCCATCACCCGCACCAGTGACCAGAATAATCTGTTCCTTAAGTAAATTTTCAGGTGCCTGATAGTTTTTAATTTCTGTGGTCATAAATAATTCCAGTCAATCGGTTTTCAGTTGTTTTCAATAATGTGCTGATCAATTCGGTTATTGGATTTGAGCCAAAATTCGTTTGGCACATTGTACCCCACTACGAACCGCACCTTCGAGTGTGGCAGGGTATCCGGTGGCGGTGAAATCTCCCGCTAGCCATAGGCCTCTGGTAGCGGTGGTATTGCCGGGCCTTAATTGTTCAATACCCACATCACAACTAAAGGTGGCGCGTTTTTCACGAATTACCATGTTATCAGCGGGGGCCGGCCAATGGGGGAACTGCTCGGCCAGTTCTGCAGTGACTTGTTGAACCAGTGCTTCTTTATCCTGTTGCATATGGGCCCCGGGACCACTGATAACTACAGCCATTAATCCTGGCTGACCACACGTGGTACGGTCAAATACCCATTGTGAAACTGTGCCTACCATGCCCAGCATTGCCGTTTCCATGTGTGTGTCTTCAGGATATTGCAGATAGATAGTAGTGATGGGTTGATAGTCAAAAGCACCTAACTGTTCGGCAAGCGGACTGAGTTGTTTGTGGGGCGCAAGTAATTTTTGACCGATATGTGGGGGCACAGCAAGGATGACATGATCCGCTTTCAAACTCTCATCTCCCAGGCACACTCCAGTGACCACATTCTTATCAAGTTTTAGCTCGGTCACCCGACTGGCCAGACGAATGCAGCTACCACTGCGCTCAATAAAGTCCATCGCTGGCGCAGGAAAGGCACCACCAAGATCGCTACGGCTTATTAATAAATCAGAGTCCGAACGCCTCAGGCCGAAGGTGTCTCGTAATACCCGCAAAAAAACCTGTGCCGAGGCTTGTGCGGCGGGAGTGTTCAGAGTGGCAAGACACAAGGGCTCCCATAGTGCGGCAACGAGGTTCGCTGGTTGATTGTGGGCACTTAACAGCTCACTAACACTGCAGTCTGTTTTTTGCCGGAAACCGCTTAGATACAGGTGCATGGAAAAGCGTAATGCCTGTGCTTTTTCATATCGAGAAAGTCCGCGGGCATTTAATAAGCCCCAGCCCAGGTGCAGAGGGGCGGGTAATTTACCTGTATTCAGTTCAAGTTGGGTGTCTTTGCCTTTAAGCATTAATTTCAAAGTAAGACGAACAAAGGCCTCATCTTCTTTTAGGCCAATGAGTTTCATTAAACGCAGGGTTTCACTGTAGGCGGCTATGAACAGGTGTTGGCCGTTATCAACAGACAGGGGACCAAAGGGCAGACGTCTTGCCCGTCCGCCTAGTTGACGAGCCGACTCAAGCAAGGTGACATGTTTGCCCTGTTGGGTGAGTTCAATGGCTGTGGAGAGTCCGGCCCAGCCACCTCCTACAACGATAATTGAATTGGCGCTATCCAAGAGTTGTTATTCCTTTTGACCCAATTTTTTCTGATAGCGATTATGACGTTTTAATTCACGACGAGCGGTACGCCATGCCAGCCAAAGTTTTCTAAACGGTGAAAGTTTTACTCGCCGTTCAAGCACCGGGTAATTTTGTTTCTCGATGGTATCCAGCAGAGTCAAGTACACACGGGCCATAATCAGACCACTGCGTTGATTGTAACGATCTTGTTCCGGTAATTGCTCGAAAGCCTTGTGGTAATAATCGCGAGCCCGTTGTGCCTGGAAGGCGAGGAGTTCACGGATACCATCATTCAGATTAGCCTTGCGTAAATCTTCTATGGTGACACCAAATCGTTCCATTTCATCGGCAGGCAAATAAATGCGACCACGGGCGGCATCTTCTCGAACGTCGCGCAGGATGTTGGTCAGCTGGAAAGCCATTCCCAGGTCGTGGGCATATTTAAGTGTCTTGCGATCTTCAAAGCCAAATATCTCCACGGTCATCAGTCCCACCACACTGGCTACCCGGTAGCAGTACAGGGAGAGTTCCTGAAAAGTTTGATAGTGGCTATTTTCCAGATCCATCTGCATGCCATCGATGATTTCCAGAAAAAACTCCAGCGGCAGATTAAAATTGGCAACGACAGGTTTAAGTGCTTTAGCGACGGGGTGTTGCGGTACGCCTTCAAAGGCATGGCTGATCTCCTCTCGCCACCATTGCAATTTGATGCGAGCCACATCGGGGTCATGGGTTTCATCCACAACATCATCGACCTCTCGGCAGAAGGCGTAGAGGGCGGTAATGGCTTTACGCTTTTCATTGGGCAGGAACAGAAAGCTGTAATAAAAGCTGGAGCCGCTACTGGAGGCTTTGTCTTGGCAATATTCGTCAGGGGTCATGGAATTGATTTGATTTATGTTTCTCAGTTTTTAATTGTTATCAAGCCTTAAATAAAGCCCGTAATACGATAAATACCCAGTCTGATTTTCCCAGCCTGGGTCGGGCAAGGAGATCGTGCTGGCTTTGTTCCAGTCGTTCCAGCACTCGCAGGCCACCCTGGATAATTAATCGTAGTTCCAGGCCAAAACGTCCACCAACTCGGTGACCTAAAGGCGTACCTACAAACATAATCTCACGGCTGCGTTTAATTTGCAGACCCATTAGTTCACGCATATTATCATCAGTTCGCCCTTCGCGTATCTGGTCTTCGCTAACACCAAAACGGGCAAGTTCATCCTGGGGCAGGTAGATACGGTTGTTCTCTTCGTAATCCTGGCGAATATCCTGCCAAAAGTTGATCAACTGCAGAGCGGTGCAAATATGATCGGACATTTGCAGGTTCTCCTCGCTGACCGAGTCATGCAGATACAACAGTAAACGCCCAACAGGATTGGCAGAATAGCGACAGTAATCCAGCACGTCCTGAAAATCATCATAACGTTTCTTGGTAACATCCAGGCGAAAGGCAATGAGCAGGTCATGGAATAATTGTACAGGCAATGTGTAGCGTTTCAGCACATCGGCCAGGGCAATAAACACCGGATCGCTTAATATTTCTCCCTGTTGGGTAGCATCCAGTTTGGCAGCATATTCATCCAGAGCGGCCAGGCGCTCTTTCGGGCTCAGATCACCTTCATCGGCCATGTCATCGGCGGTGCGGGCAAAAGCATATACCACCGCCACTGGCAGACGCATACGTTCCGGCAGCAAGCGCGAGGCCACTGGAAAGTTTTCATAATGACTATTGGCGAGGTCCTGGCAATAAGCGTAGGCCTCGCTGAGGGTAAGGCGTCTTTGTGGCATTCAGTTTAGTCTTTATCTTCAACACCCAGAACTGCACGGGTGGCTTTCTCGACCTGTTCGGCAGCGGGAATTTCTTTCTTGGCGCTAATCCCCATCTCGGCAAATTTTCGGGCGCTAGGCAATATGCGGGTGTCAAAAGAACCCACCGCTTTATTG
>DAOWII010000116.1 GCA_030640985.1 Chromatiales bacterium | reverse complement strand
CGATATGGCCAAGCAACTTGAGGTGTTTGATTTCGGTGCCGATGACTTCTTGGAAAAGCCGGTTCAGCCCGACAGTCTGGTGGCAGTGGTCACCGCACGCGCACGGCGGTCGCGGCAAAACAGAGCCGTCCGACAACGCCTGGGAATGACTCTCTACGAACGTGAGCGTGAACACCTGGCACTGAACCAGCATGCCGTCGTCAGTGTTGCTGACCGGGATGGCAATATCACTTACGTCAATGACCGGTTTTGTGAGACGAGTGGCTATAATCAGGATGAACTGCTTGGGCAGAATCACCGTATTGTCAAATCGGGCGAGCACTCTCCCGAGTTTTATGAGGAGATGTGGCTCACCATTAATTGTGGCGATGTCTGGCAAGGAGATATCTGTAATAAGCGCAAGGACGGTAGCCTCTACTGGGTGGCGTCTACTATCACTCCCTTTCTCGATGGTGAGGGAGTGCCCTACCAGTTCGTATCCATTCGTACCGATATCACCCATGTGAAAGCCGCAGAGACTGCCCTGCGGGAAAGCGAGACCCGCCTTAACTTTTTGGTAACCACCTGTCCAATTACCATCTATACCAGCGATGCGACACCGCCATTTTCCGCGACCTATATCAGTCCGAGTATTAAACCTCTTATGGGGTACGCTCCAGAGCAATTCACCGAAAATAGTGATTTCTGGGCAGAGAATATTCATCCCGAGGATCGCCAGCGGATTTTTGATGAAATACCACTGCTATTCGAAAACGGCCTACACCAGCACGAGTATCGCTTTCGTATCAGCGATGGTAGCTACCGCTGGATGCATGATGAGTTGCGACTGGTTCGTAATGAAGCCGGTGAGCCTGTCGAGATTGTTGGCTACTGGATCGACATTAGTGAACGCAGGCAGGCAGAGGAAGAGCTCGAGATCAATAAGGAAAGGTTACGCCGCGGACAGGTCTTCGCCAACATTGGCACCTGGGACTGGAACATCCAGAACGGAGACTTGTTCTGGTCAGAGCGTATTGCGCCACTGTTCGGCCATGCTGTGGGTGAACTGGAAACCTCCTATGATAACTTTTTGGGCGCGGTTCATCCCGACGATCGCCAGGCGGTGGCCGACGCCGTCACTGCCTGTGTCGAGCACGACACGCCCTATGATATTGAGCATCGCGTGGTGTGGCCTGATGGCACTATTCGTTGGTTGCATGAGTGCGGGGCTGTGGTGTGCGATGCTGACGGTGAGCCCTTGCAGATGCTGGGCGTGGTGCAGGATATCGATGAGCGCATACAGGCCGAGACCAGGTTACGGGAAACCGAGGAACGTACCCGGCTGTTGCTGGAGTCGGTCGGTGAAGGTATTTTTGGTGTGGATCCTGAAGGAGTGGCAACATTTGTCAATCCTGCTGTGTGTGAAATGCTGGGATACACTGCCGGGGAATTGATCGGCCAATCCATGCATCCATTAATACATCACTCTTATGCGGATGGTTCAACTTACCCGCGTGAAAAATGCCTCATGGGCTCAGCAATGGCTGATGGCAATGTTCACCAGATTGATAATGAAGTTTTATGGCATAAAAACGGCAGTAGTATTCCTGTTGAATACAGCAGCACACCCATACGAAAGAGTGGTGAAATTGTCGGTGCGGTTATTACCTTCCGTGATATTCGTGAGCGAAGGGCAATGCAGGAGCAGATGACAAAACAAAAGAAGTTGCTCGATATGTTGCACCAGTCGACGACCGATTTTGTGGTGAAGCATGACTTTAGCGAAACCATGAATGATATGCTCAACACTCTACTGGAGCTTACCGAAAGTGAGTATGGAATGACCGGTGAGGTGCGCTACGATGAAAATAATGCGCCCTATCTGAAAACCCATGCCATTACCAATATCGCCTGGAACCCGGAAACACAGGCGCGTTACGATAAGAATGCAGGGAGTGGGATTGAGTTTCGTGACCTCAATACACTGTTTGGCCATGTGCTGACTTCCGGCAAGTGTGTCGTGAGTAATGATCCCACTTCTGACCCTCGTGCAGGCAATTTGCCTAAAGGGCATGTTCCCATGCAGAACTTCCTTGGTGTACCTGTTTTCTACGGAAGCGAGCTTGTTGGTATGTACGGCATTGCCAACCGTCCAGGCGGTTATGACGAAAAGATTCAGGTATTTTTGCGACCCTTTGATACAACCTATGGCGTGTTGATTCATTCCAAACATCTAATTGAGATAGAAAGGCGCAACCGGGAAGCCCTTGTCGAGGCCAAGGAGACGGCGGAGTACGCCAACCAGGCGAAGTCCGGGTTCCTTTCCAGCATGAGCCACGAACTACGCACGCCAATGAACGCAATCCTCGGCTTTAGCCAGATCATGGAATTTGACGATAGCCTGTCTGACGAGAATATGGACAACGTGCAGGAGATCCTCAAAGCCGGTAATCACCTGCTGGAACTTATTAATGAGGTGCTGGATCTGGCCAAGATCGAATCGGGTCATATCGATTTATCGCTTGAGCCTATGGGTGTGAGCTCGACCATCGAGGAGTGCCTGGGTCTGGTGACTAGTCTGGCGGATAAACGCAGTATCCAGCTCAGCCACACCGGGCTCAAAGGGGCAGTGGTACGGGCCGACCGGACGCGGCTTAAACAGCTGCTGCTCAACCTGCTTTCTAATGCCATCAAATACAACCGTGAAGGCGGCAGCGTAAAGGTCGATGTAGTCGCCGAAGATGCGGATTGGCTGCGCATCCTGGTTACAGATACCGGCCTGGGTATTCCCGCCGAGCGCTTACCGGAACTGTTCCAACCTTTCAATCGTCTTGATGCCGAGAATGGCGCCATTGAAGGTACCGGCATTGGTCTAACCATCACCCGCAGCATCATTGAGATGATGGGTGGTAAGGTGGATGTCGAGAGCGAAGTCGGCGTAGGCAGCACTTTCTGGATAGAGCTGCCTCTCGAATCAGTGATCCAGTCCGATCACGGCCACGAAAACCCAGGGAGCGCACCCGATATCCCCATACCGGCAGAGGCCAGCGAGGCGGTGCAGCACACGGTGCTCTACATTGAGGACAACCCGGCCAACCTGAAGCTAGTGACGCAAATCCTCGCCCGACGAAAACACATCCACCTGCTCACCGCCCACACGCCAGAGCTGGGCATTGAGCTGGCCTTGGCGCGTTGCCCGGAATTGATTTTACTAGACATCAACATGCCGGGCATGGATGGCTATCAGGTACTGGAGGTGCTCAAGGCCGAGGAGAGCCTAAAGGGCATTCCGATGGTCGCTATTAGTGCCAAGGCCATGCCCCATGACATCGAGCGTGGCAAGGCCGCTGGCTTCAATGATTACCTGTCCAAGCCTGTCGATATTCAAAAACTCCTGAACGTGGTTGATCACAATCTATCAAGTGACAGGAAACCCGAAGCATGAGCGTAGAACCCAGATGTAATGAACGCATCCTTATTGTCGACGATAAACCGGCCAATCTCAGGCTGTTGGACAAGATGCTGCGCAGCCAGGGGTATAAGGGGTTGGTACTGGTGGGTGATCCGCGAGAGGTCATCGGCCTTTACCAGTCGGCGCGGCCCGATCTCATCTTGCTCGATATCAATATGCCGCACCTGGACGGCTATCAGGTGATGGAGCAATTGAAGGAACTGAACGATCCACTATTGCCGCCCATCGTTATCCTTACCGCAGAGTATGGCAAGGATTCTCTGCTGCGAGCACTGGCCGCAGGGGCACGGGATTTTGTTGCCAAACCCTTTGACCGTAACGAATTGCTGATGCGGGTACGCAACCTGCTGGACGCGCAATTGGCCCACCGCTTGTTGTATGACCAGAAAGCAGTGCTGGAAAGTATGGTGCAGGTGCGAACCGAGGAACTAAAGCACAGCCGCTTGCAAGTGGTACAGCGCCTGGGCATGGCGGCGGAATACCGTGATGAGGAAACCGGCAACCATATTTTGCGCATGAGCCACATCTCGGCGCTGCTTGCCCGTGCCCTTGGCTGGAACGAAGCCGACTCTGAGTTGATCCTGCATGCAAGCCCGATGCATGATATCGGCAAGATAGGCATTCCTGATGCCATTTTACTTAAACCGGGAAAATTTGAACCACCTGAGTGGGAGATCATGAAGACCCATGCCAGCATTGGTGGTGCATTGCTCGAAGGTGATGATTCCGATTTGATGCGTATGGCGCGCGAGATTGCTCTTACGCATCATGAAAAATGGGATGGTAGCGGATACCCTGAAGGGCTGGTCGGTGAGGCGATTCCTCAGGCCGGTCGTATCGCAGCACTGGCCGATGCATTCGATGCACTCACTTCTGAAAGGCCTTATAAAAAGCCCTGGACAATCGAGGACACCGTGGAACTAATTAAGGAAAATAGCGGCAAACACTTTGACCCGCAACTGGTCGAAGTGTTTCTGCAGGAACTGCCAGAAATTTTGGCAATTAGAGAGCGTTTTTCTGAACCCGATTCGGTTGGGTGAATATGTGGCCGCGCAAATACTAAGCTTGGCAAGTAGGGTTAGTATTAAGAAATATGGAATGCTTAGGAAGATGGTGCCGAGGAGAGGACTTGAACCTCCACGGGGTTGCCCCCACTAGCACCTGAAGCTAGCGTGTCTACCAATTTCACCACCTCGGCGCAGTGGTTCAGCGCGTATGCGCTCAAGAGCCGGGCAATATACCTACCCCCCTGTTTGTTGTCAATGTTGATTTCTATGCCGGGCGGTGTTTGCCTGTTACAATGGCGCCCCCAAATCAGCATACCCGAGTAATCATACATAGACCCCATGGCCAAAAAACCAAAAGCAAACGATCCTTTCGCCAAACGCGAGGCAGAGAAGTACGAAAACCCCATCCCCAGTCGTGAATACATCATGGAGATTCTGGAGAAGGAGGGGCGCCCACGTAGTCTGCCTCAATTGATTGAGAGTCTGGCACTGAAGAGTGAAGAGCAGCAGGAGGCTCTGCGCCGTCGTCTGCGCGCCATGGAGCGAGACGGCCAATTGATCCGCAATCGCCGTGGTGGTTATGGTCTGGCCAGCAAGATGGATCTGGTACGTGGCCGTGTCATTGGTCATGCCGAAGGCTTTGGTTTCCTTGCCCCGGATGAAGGCGGTGAAGATCTGTTTCTCTCTGCCCGTGAAATGGATGGCTGCCTGCACGGTGATCGGGTGATCGCCCGGGTGTCGGGAGTTGATCGTCGTGGTCGTAAGGAAGGCACCATTGTGGAAGTGCTGGAATATGCCAACAATAGAGTGGTGGGACGATATTACGAGGAAGGGACGGTTGGTTTCCTGGTAGCCGATAACAAACGCATTAATCAGGATATTCTTATTCCGGCGGATAAGACCGCTGGCGTTAAGGTAGGGCAGTTCGTGATCGCAGAAGTGCTGCAACAACCCTCCCGCCGCCGTCAGGCCATTGGCCAGGTGGTGGAGATCCTTGGTGATCACATGGCTCCAGGTATGGAGATCGACATCGCCATGCACGCCCACAGTCTGCCTCAGGAGTGGCCAGCGGAGATGGCCGCAGAAGTAGACAGCTTGCCTGCGGAGGTACCCGAAGAGGCCAAGCAGGGACGTATCGATTTACGGGATACGCCTCTGGTGACCATCGATGGCGAGGACTCCATGGATTTCGACGACGCGGTCTACTGTGAACCCAAGGGTGATGGCTGGCGTTTACTGGTGGCTATTGCCGATGTCTCCCATTATGTGCAGGTAGACAGCGCACTGGATACAGAGGCTCGCAACCGTGGTAATTCTGTCTATTTCCCGGGCCGGGTTATTCCCATGTTGCCGGAAGTTCTCTCTAATGGTCTCTGTTCCCTGAACCCCGATGTGGATCGCCTGTGCATGGTTTGCGATATGAGTATCAGCGTCGATGGCAAACTGGGCGAGTATAAATTCTACCCGGCGGTGATGCGCTCTCATGCGCGTCTTACCTATACCAAGATGGCAGCCATGGTGGTCGATAATGATCCGACGCTGAGAGGTGAGTACGCAGGACTGGTGGGTCACCTGGATGAATTGTACCGGTTGTTCAAGGCCCTCAATGGTCAACGTCAGGACCGTGGTGCCATTGACTTTAATACCACCGAGACCCGCATCGTCTTTGGTGAGGATAAAAAGATCGAACGCATCGTACCGGTGACCCGCAATGATGCTCATCGCGTCATCGAAGAGTGCATGCTCATTGCCAATGTGGCCGCTGCCGATTACCTGGCACGAGCGGAAATCCCGGTACTGTATCGGGTTCACGAAGGCCCCAAGATAGAAAAACTGACCAACCTGAGAGAATTCCTCGCCGAATTGGGGTTGCCACTGGGTGGTGGTGACAAACCCCAGGCTCAGGACTATGCCGTGTTGCTGCGCCAGGTGCAGGAACGCCCCGATTCCGGCCTCATCGAAACTGTGATGTTGCGTAGCCTCTCTCAGGCTGTGTATACCCCGGACAATAAGGGGCACTTCGGTCTTTCCTACGAGGCTTATGCCCACTTCACCTCGCCTATTCGTCGTTATCCGGATCTGCTGGTACATCGTGCTATCCGTCACCTGTTGTCCGGTGGTACGGCCAGTGATTTCAACTACGGCATGGCCGACATGCTGCAAATGGGTGAACACAACTCCATGACCGAGCGGCGTGCCGACGATGCCACCCGCGATGCCACCGACTGGCTCAAGTGCGAGTTCATGATGGACAAGGTGGGCGAGGAATACGAAGGCATGGTCACGGGCGTCACCGGTTTCGGTTTGTTTGTGCAGCTGGATGAAATCTACGTGGAAGGTCTGGTGCACGTCACTTCGCTGGATAACGACTACTACCATTTTGATGCGGCCAAACATCGCCTGATGGGTGAGCGCAGCAACAAAATCTATCGTCTGGCCGACAAGCTCAAGATCAAGGTGGCGAAGGTGAATCTGGATGATCGGAAAATAGACTTCGATATGGTGGGAGCCAATACCGAGTGAGCCAGGAGAGCTTGATTTTCGGTCTGCATGCGGTGCAGGCTGCGATTACAAGCAATGCGCATAGCATCACTTGTCTGCAGTTGGATGAAGGTCGTCACGATAAACGCATGCAATCCCTGGCTGAGAGCGCCGAAGCTAAAGGCCTGGAAGTGCAGTGGTTGAGCAAGAAGGAACTGGATAAGCTTAGCAAGGGAGAGCGCCACCAGGGCGTTGTTGCCAGAATCAAAGTCGCCAAAACCTGGAGCGAAGCGGATCTGGAAAACCTGCTTACCGGACTGGATCGTCCCCCCTTGCTGCTGGTGCTTGATGGTGTGCAAGACCCTCATAATCTGGGGGCTTGTTTGCGCACCGCCGATGCTGTTGGTGTCGATGCCGTCATTGCTCCCCGAGACCGTGCCTGCGGTCTCAATGCCACCGTTCGTAAGGTGGCCTGTGGTGCTGCTGAAACTGTTCCCTTTGTGCCGGTCACTAACCTGGCCCGTACCCTGCGTACCCTGAATCATGCGGGAGTCACCCTGGTGGGCTCTGCCGGTGAGGCACAACAAAGTCTCTATCAAGCAGATCTAAAAGGTCCACTTGCTATCATCATGGGCGCCGAAGAAAAAGGCCTGCGCCGTCTTACCCGCGAACACTGCGATACACTGATTTATATTCCCATGAAAGGCAGTGTAGAAAGCCTTAATGTTTCCGCTGCAACGGCGGTGTGTCTGTATGAGGCTGCGAGGCAGCGTAGTGGTATTTAATACCCCTTTTTTTACTTTTTGCACCCACGGGGCATAAACGCCTCTGCGTTGAATAGCAGCTCTAAATACAGTCGGAAAACCTTAACGAATTACCCGCTCCCAATATGCATTGACGTCCTTGATTTCTTCTGCGGTTTAGTAACATTGAAGGTCAGAGTAAAAAACCTATGCATTGCTCTAATATATTAGGTATAGGGGTGTAAGTCAGGGCAGGTATATTCAGATGTTTCTTAGAAGAAGAAACTATATCCCAGGTTAACGGACATGTCCGTTACAGAAATAGTGTAACCAGCTTCCTCCAGAGTGGGGCCCGCGACACCGATCCTTACCCCCCAGTTATGTCGCCGCGCCTCTATCATGAAGCTGGCCGCCAGCTTTAATTTGGTGGAGTCATGCGTCAATATCACTCGGTCATTGGGGATGGCTGAGTCTGTCAGAATAATATCGCCACTCAGGACTGCAAGGCCTAATCCAAGGCCAATACCCGCTCTTACGAAATTATCTTTGTAATTATTTCCCCAGTTGTAAAAGAACGTGGGTACAACGTAGGCAAAGGCTCCACTTATTCGTGTCCCCAGATCCTGGTACTGTTCTTTTGCCACTTCTTGTTGTTGCATATCAAAACTGGAAAGGTTTAGCATCCAGCTATAACCAAAGTTTGAATTGTCGAAATAACGGGGACGTGTCTTGTAACTTAAGAAGTAGGCCTCTTCGTTACGCTGAACAAGTTTGCCACTGGCGCCATCGCTGAGGCGGGTAATGGTGGCCCCGGTTTCTCGAACACCAACACCCAGCGTTATGCTGGCACCATTTACCCAATAATCGTAAAGACGCGCCTTAAAGGATGGGCTCTCCGCTTCCTCTGCTTGAAGTAGAGTGCTGAAAAGTAATAATGAGAGTGCAAATATGGATAATGATTTCATGTCTGATTTAATACAATGTTGTATATAGCCAATTAAGCATATTTTGGTATGTTTTGCATCTTTCTCCATGATTTTTCCCACTATTTTACCTCCCGAGGGTTTTTGTGCCGGTTGCCGACAGTCTATACTTATACATAATGATGTCCATTTCGTTTCTGGAGAATCCCTATGGGTATGCCAACTGAAGAAGAACTCAAACAGGCCCTTGCCGAAGCCGCCCGCATGCGGGTGCAAGATGATGATCCTCAGCATGTGGCCAAGACGCTGTTGAATATGAACTATCGGTTGCATCAGCTAGAGAAGGTGGCACACGCCGCTGAGCTTTATTTTCGTTCTGGCATGGCGGTGCAGGAGCAACAAAAACTGAAGGTGGCCATGGATAAGGCTCGGTCTGAGATTGACCGTACGGCGGGTATTGAGGAGGATGAGCTGGGACTCATCTAGGGAATCCCTGAATCTATTTGAAAGGTTATTTTATGCCCATATTATGAATATGAGTGTCAGGCCTGTGAACATCGTATGGAAGTAAGGGAGATGAGCGATGCGCGGCTCACGGAATGCCCCGCCTGTGGTGCCAGTGCTGGCGCCATACCTCCCTGTGCTGGTGGCTGCCCGGTTGCGGACTAAATCAGCACTGTATTCACCTTTAAAACCTCGAATATACTCTTTTTGGGCCAATCAATAGCATTCTACCCTTGCGCCCTTCCGCTCTGAACCGTACCATTTCCGCCTTTACCCATTTAAGACAGGATTGAGAGAATATGCGCAGCCATTATTGTGGTCATTTGAATGAGTCCCATGTCGACCAGGAGGTCGAGTTATACGGTTGGGCTCACCGTCGACGTGACCATGGCGGAGTGATTTTTATCGACCTGCGTGACCGCGAAGGTCTGGTACAGGTGGTATATGACCCAGATTTGCCTGAAGTCTTCTCCACCGCTGAGCAGGTGCGCAGTGAGTTCGTATTAAAGATTAATGGCAAGGTTCGTTTGCGCCCGGAAGGTACAGGAAATGCTGACCTGCCGACCGGACAGATAGAAGTTCTGGGTAAGGAACTGACCATTCTGAATCGCTCCGAGACCCCTCCCTTCATGCTGGATATCAGCGATGATGAGGTCTCTGAAGAGCATCGCCTGCGTTACCGTTACATTGACTTGCGCCGTCCTGAGATGCTGCAGCGCATGCGCTTCCGCTCCCGGATTAGCCGTGAATTGCGCAACTACCTGGATGACAGCGGCTTCCTTGACATAGAAACACCCATGTTGACCAAGGCCACCCCGGAGGGCGCTCGGGACTACCTGGTGCCCAGCCGTACGCACCAGGGCAAATTTTTCGCTTTGCCCCAGTCACCACAGATCTTCAAGCAACTGCTGATGGTCTCCGGTATGGATCGTTATTATCAGATTGTGCGCTGTTTCCGTGATGAAGATCTGCGTGCCGATCGCCAGCCTGAATTCACACAGCTGGATATAGAGACCTCGTTTATTGATGAAGAAGAGATCATGAGTCTGATGGAGGGGATGATTCGCCAGTTGTTTGCCCGGGTGCTGGAAGTGCCGCTGCATGATCCATTCCCCCGCATGAGTTATGACGAGGCCATATTGCGTTATGGCTCAGATAAGCCGGATCTGCGCATTCCGTTGGAGCTGGTCGATGTCGATGATCTGATGAAGGATGTGGAGTTCAAGGTGTTTTCTGGCCCCGCTCAGGATGCCAATAGCCGCGTGGCGGCACTGCGCCTGCCTAAGGGCTGCGAACTCTCCCGTAAGGACATCGATGAATATACCAAATATGTGGGTATCTACGGTGCTAAAGGGCTAGCCTATATCAAGGTCAACGATCTTGCTGCTGGCCGTGAAGGACTACAATCTCCCATTCTGAAATTCCTGCCTGATGAAGTGGTCAGCGCCATTATGGAGCGCACACAGGCGGAAGACGGTGATCTGGTGTTCTTCGGTGCTGATAAGAGCAAGATCGTCAATGAGGCACTTGGTGCTTTGCGCGTAAAACTGGGCCATGACCGAGGCCTGGTGGAACATGGCTGGCGCCCTTTATGGGTGGTGGACTTCCCCATGTTTGAGCGGGATGAGAAAGAAGGGCGCTGGCACTCTCTGCATCATCCCTTCACCTCACCCAAGGAAGAGCATCTTGATTTATTGGAAAGTGATCCCGGCGCTTGTTACTCCCGTGCCTACGATATGGTCCTCAATGGCACTGAGCTGGGTGGCGGTTCCATGCGCATCTATCGTTCCGAGGTGCAGAGCAAGGTGTTCCGTGCTCTGGGAATTAGTGATGAAGAGGCTCAGGACAAATTTGGTTTCCTGCTGGAGGCTCTGAAGCAGGGTTGTCCGCCCCATGGAGGTATTGCCTTTGGTCTGGACCGTCTGGTGATGCTAATGACCGGTGCCGCCTCCATCCGAGATGTAATGGCTTTCCCCAAGACCCAGACGGCGGCCTGTTTGCTGACAGAGGCTCCCTCCGAGGCGTCCCTGGCACAGTTGCGAGAAGTGGGCATTCGCTTGGCTAAACCACCTAAAGCTGATTCTTGAAAGAGCGAATAAGTAGGGGTCTAAATAGGGCGATTTGTTGCGAAATACTTGGAAATACGGTAAAAGTAAGTATGCTCTGGATGGCGAGTTCATTGTGTAGAGCTTAATAAAAGTTTGAGTTAAAAGACCATGCCAGAAAGTGCAGTAGCTGCTATCCAAAAATACACCCAGCTGGATGAAACCCATTGTGAGGAACGTATCCTGGCTGCCAAAGCAGCTCTGGGTGAACGCCTGCTGATCCTGGGGCATCATTATCAGCGTGAAGAAGTCTTCCGCCACGCCGATTTTTCTGGTGATTCCCTGAAACTTTCACGTGAAGCTGTCAGCTCCTCTGCGGATTACATCGTTTTCTGTGGGGTTCATTTCATGGCAGAAGTTGCCGATATTCTCTCCCGTCCCGATCAAATCGCCATGCTGCCGGATATAAATGCTGGCTGTTCCATGGCCGATATGGCCAATCTAGCCAATGTGGAGCGAGCTTGGCGGGAGTTAGCCGAAATCCTGGCGCCGGATGAGAGCATTACGCCGGTTACCTATATTAATTCTGCTGCTGATCTCAAGGCCTTCTGTGGCCGCCATGGTGGCATTGTTTGTACTTCTACCAATGCACCCCATGTTCTGGACTGGTCATTCAAACGGCGGGAGAAAATCCTGTTTTTCCCCGATCAACACCTGGGACGCAACACTGCTTATAAAATGGGTATCCCACTGGATGAAATGGTGGTCTGGGATTTCGATCAGCCCATGGGCGGACTCACGCCGGAGCAGGTTCGTAAGGCTCGTATGATTCTGTGGAAGGGTTTTTGCTCGGTACATCAGATGTTCAAGCCGGAGCATATCGATAAATTCAAGGCTATGTACCCCGATGCCAGAGTGATTTCCCATCCGGAATCATCCTTCGAGGTCTGTCAGAAATCAGATTATGTAGGTTCCACTGAATATATTATTGAGACTATCGCCAACTCCGAGCCTGGCACACGTTGGTTGGTGGGTACCGAACTCAACCTGGTGAATCGCTTGCATGAGCAATATAAACACCTGGGTAAATCGGTGCATTTTATGTCGCCCACAGTGTCTATGTGTTCCACCATGTTCCGTATTGATCCACCTCATCTTGCCTGGACCCTGGAGAGCCTGGTGGAGGGTAGGGTGGTAAATCAGATAAAAGTACCCAGACAAGAGGCTGAACAGGCACGGCTTTCACTCCAGCGAATGCTGGACTTAGCGATTTAATTAACAGTTTGTCACAGGGGCTGCAATGAGCGGCAATAAAACCTTTCAGGAAACACATTATGGCAAAACTGGTTACAACATTAGATGATGACAGCGTACGCGAATATCCCCTGGATAAGGGATGCATTGCAGTTGGACGTCACGAAGATAACGATATACGCCTGGATAATCACACGGTAAGCAATCATCATGCGGATATTCTGGTGCATCAGAATGTTTATCTTGAGGATTGTAAAAGCACCAATGGCACTTACCTTAATGGCAGACGTATTACTCGTGGAAGGTTGAAGCACGGTGACATGATTCACTTCGGTAAACAGCAATTCAAGTTTGTCGATCGAAATGACGAAGATCATAATGTCCCGCTTGACACCCACACTGAATCGCAAGCGTTAGTGAAAACCACAGAGGCTGCACAAGCTATTGCCCGTGTCAGAGTGCTAAATGGTTTGAGGGCAGGAGAGGTGCAGGTTTTGGATCAGGTCTATAACACTGTGGGGATATCCGGTACTCAGGTGGCGGTGATTGCAAAGCGTAGCCAGGGTTACTTCCTGGTGCCGGTTACGATGGGGCATGATGAAGTGATTACCCGACTTAATGACGTCGAGGTAGGGGCTGCCAGTTTATTACTTAAGGATGGCTATGTACTTGAAATTGCAGAGATGAAGCTGGAGTTTCTGCTCAGCGACTAATCTTTTCTTTTAGTTTTCCTCGTTAGCATCAGGGCTGAACTTATATTTCAGGCCTGGTCTTTGTGGTAGGCAGGGATATCCGCCGAGAATAAGTAGCATACATTTCCCACAGCTGTGCTAGGATTTTAGGTGTTTGCCCTATTACCGCATGGTTTGCATGGCAGTGATAACAGATAAAATGAGTACTGGCCTACGCTGAGGAATTAGTAGTGAAACAAGCCTTTTGGAAAACAGACTGGTTCCCCGGACTAATTGTTAGTGTCTTGTGTATGGTGTTCGCGGGGGCAGGGCTGATATCCCAACTGGAATGGAAGGCCTACGATCTCGGTGCCCAGTTCTCCAAGGCCAGTGTGGCGGATGACTCCGTGGTTATCATTGCCATTGACGAGGCCTCAATCGATGAACTGGGACAATGGCCCTGGCCCAGGGATCGCCTCTCACGGGTAGTGCGACAGCTCTCTTCTGCCAGAGCTTCAGTCATTGGCCTGACAGTTCCGCTGGATACCGGTCAGAATCGTCATACCCTGGAGTACTTGAAGGAACTGAGGGAGACGAACAAAAAGGATCGTAATACCAGTAAAGTATTGAGAAAGATGCAGGCAGGACTGGATACTGATTTGAGTCTGGCCCTTAGTCTGAAGAATGCAGTTAATACAGTACTTCCCTTGGGCTATGAGCCTGGGCAGGTATCTGCAGAGGCCGCTGAACTTTCCTTGCGCATGAAGAAACATGCCATTAGCCAGGTGACAGAAACTTCGCTGAAATGGCAGGACTATCTACCCGGTATCCTCAATGCCCCACCACCAGATATAAAAGACCTTAAATCTCCAGTTCAGCCTATTACACCTTATGCTTCGGGCATCGGGGTACTTGATTTCGAACATAGCACAACTGCATTTGGCAGAGCGACTCCCCTGGTGCACAAATATGGTGAGCACTATTTCCCCTCTTACACGCTTTTATTCGCAGCGTATGCCATGGGGCTTTCTGTTGCTGATATTAAACTGGATACGCGTCAGGGCATTACCCTGGGGAATAAAAAAATTGAATCGGATCCTTCATTAAGGTTCTATCCCCGTCATTATGAAAGTCGTAATGGTGTGAATGCCTTCAAGGTTTATTCATTTAAGGATGTATACAATAAATCGATAAAAAGCAGAGAGTTTCGTAATAAAACGGTATTGATCGGGTTTACAGCCCCACACTTGAATGACGCCCCAATTTCAGACGAGCATGGGAATGCATCACCACTTGAGACTTTGGCCCATAGTGTGTACTCGCTCCTGAACGGGGATGCATATAAAACACCTGCCTGGGCCAGGCTTGCCCAATTAGTGGGGATGTTGGTGGTTGCTGTATATCTGATGTTTATTTTGCCTAGACTTAGAGTGACGACAGGCATTACTGCGAGTGCTTTGTTATTGTTTATTTTGTTCAATATTGAGTTTGTCTCTATGCTTGCCAAGGGAATATGGATTCCACTTATGTTGCCAGTATTTACTCTATTAACAGGGATATTGTTGATTGTTTTTCGCCGTGGTGTCGTTGGCCACTTTCATGGCCTGAAAGTAGAATTGTCAGATTCCAGTTTGATGCTGGGGCAATATTTCCAGTCACAAGGGCAACTTGATCAGGCATTTGAAAAGTATTCCCGTTGTATTACCAACGATGAATTATTGGATAAACTTTACAATCTGGGGCTGGACTATGAGCGAAAACGCCAACTAAACAAGGCCGTTACCGTTTTTCAGGATATTCAGTCACACAATGTTAATTTCCGTGACGTGGAAGAACGTGTTAAACGTAATAAGGAATTGGCAAATGTCATGGTGTTGGGTGGTAAAAGTGGAAAAGGTGAGCCCTCTGGGACCATGATCCTGACCACTCAAGGTTTGCAAAAGCCTATGCTTGGACGTTATGTCATTGAAGATGAAATTGGGCGTGGCGCAATGGGTTTGGTATATTTGGGAAAAGATCCAAAAATTGGTCGGCAAGTCGCGATCAAAACCATGGCATTGTCGCAAGAGTTTGAAGGGGAACAGCTTGATGAAGTGAAAAGCCGTTTCTTGCGCGAGGCAGAAACGGCAGGTCGTCTCAATCATCCCAATATCGTGACTATATATGATGTGGGTGAAGAGCAGGATCTGGCTTACATCGCGATGGATTACCTTAAGGGAACGGATTTGTCGAGTGCTTGTAAAGAGGGTCATCTACTTG
>DAOWII010000187.1 GCA_030640985.1 Chromatiales bacterium | reverse complement strand
TGCCTCAAGCTCGGTCTCGCTTTGCCCTTGTATCTTTCCAAGCTGGTTAATTTCCTCAATCAGATCCAGCGTTTCACCCTGAGGGACGGAGGTGTTGATGGCATCCTGTAATACGGGTATGGATTTACTATCGGTAGAGATCAGTGAATCCATGGACTGCGCTGAAAAACTTCCGGAATCGTTTTTATTTTGCAAAATAACCTTCAGCGAGTCTAGCTCGTCAAGCAGCCCATCGTTCAAACTATTGTCATCAGATTGAGTAGGAACCATGCTTATTACCTCTCTGTGATTTGGTGCGTATGTAAAGTGTACCCTCTATCCCGGTAAAAACGAAAGCGTTCTCTGGCCTGTGCGCGAAGTGATGCATCACCGGGGATGATTTCCGCCACTCGATGGAAGCGACTGAAAAACAGTGGAACATCTGTTGCCAGGTTAATGAGTACGTCATCATGGGGGCAGCGGTCCTCTCCGTGGCTAATCTGGACAGGTGTAAGCTTGTCTGCTTCGGTATTTGCCTGAAGTTGCGTATGGGGCAGAAAACCTCCTTGTCGATAGGTCCACATTAAATCATCCATGTATTGCGCCTGACCTTGCCCCTGGGTTTGCAGACAGATTTGATGTGACTTGTGATAGGCCTTCTCTACCAGACGGCAGACAAACTGCTCACGGGTGAGTGAGCAGTTTTCATCAAGCACATAAAAATCAATGCGAGTCATAAAAAAGTCTCAAGTGCGGGTTCACAAAGATAAGTGCGATAAGTTGAAAGCTAAAACAGTCGTGTTTGTTAGCGGGCATTTTTGGCTTTATTTATTAAATACTGGACCAACAGGGGAACCGGACGTCCTGTCGCACCTTTTGCGGCACCACTTTTCCAGGCCGTGCCAGCGATGTCCAGATGGGCCCAGCGGTAATCCTCGGTAAAACGGGAGAGGAAGCAGGCGGCAGTGATGCTGCCCGCGCCCGGTCCGCCGATGTTGGCCAAATCTGCAAAGTTACTTTTTAACTGTTCCTGATACTCATCCCCCATGGGCAGTTGCCAGGCCCGATCGGCACTGGTTTCACCAGCATCTAACAGTGACTGGATCAAGAGATTATCGTTACCGAGTACGGCACTGGTATGGTGGCCCAAAGCCACGATACAGGCACCAGTGAGGGTAGCAACATCGACCACTACATCAGGATCGAACTTCTTGCTATAGGTAAGAGCATCACAGAGGATTAGCCGACCTTCGGCATCGGTATTAAGTATTTCAATGGTGTGGCCAGCCATGCTGGTAACGACGTCTCCAGGTTTGTTGGCATCGCCGTCAGGCAGGTTTTCAGAGCTGGGAACGATGCCGACGATATTAATCGGTAGCTTCAATTCGGCAGCAGCGATGAGGGCACCGAAAACACTGGCAGCGCCGCACATGTCATATTTCATTTCATCCATGCCAGCCGAGGGCTTGATGGAGATACCGCCGGCATCAAAGGTCAGGCCTTTGCCCACCAGCACGACGGGCTTCTGTTTTTTCTTGTTTTTATTGCTCCCATCGGCCGCTCCCGGCTTCCTGCCTCTCGCGGCACTCGGACATCCCTGTCCTTCGTACTCCATGACAATGAGTTTGGCCGGCTGGCGACTACCGCGGGAAACCGAGAGCAGGGCGCCCATGCCCAGTTTTTCCATTGCCTTTTCTTCCAGCACGCTGGTCTTGATAGCAGGGTATTTCTTGCCCAGGGCGCGAGCGCGTTTGGCGAGATAAGTCGGGGTACAGACATTGCCTGGCAGGTTAGACAGATCCTTGGCTTCATTGATACCGGCATTAATAGCGATGCCTTCATCTACACCCTGTTTGGCTTGCTTCGCCTCGGTCTGGTTGGCCGTGAGGTAAGTCAGCTTCTTCAGGCTGGGGATGTCTTTTTTCTTGTCACTCTTAAGTTGGTCAAAGCTGTACTGCAGGTTACCCATAGCCTGGGTGGCTTGTTGTGCCTTCCAGGCTATGTCTCGTTCTTTAACAGGCAGTTCCGTCAGGCAGCAGAGCGCATCTTTGGCGGCAGTGGTTTTCAGAGCGCTTGCTGTCGCTGTGACCAGCTTACGGTAGTCGGCCTCTGATAAGCTCTTGTCCTTGCCACAACTAACAAGCAGCAGTCGTTCACAATTCAGTTCAATGGGTTTGTGTATGAGTAGAGTTTGGCCAAGGGCGACCTTGAGATCCCCTGTCTTGAGCAGGCTCTGGATATATCTCCTACTATTTGCATTCAGGGATTTGGCCGCAGGATAAAGTTTATTTTCTTCATAAACGCCTATAATCAGGCACGCTGTGCGCTGTTTCTCAATGTCACCATTTTTGACCAAAAACTGCATGTTTGACTCCTGTTACTGGTTCAGACCCTGAATGAATATGGCTATGATGGTTTTGCTGTGCTTATCTATAGCGTAAACTTAATGCAATCTTCAATAATTTACGTGTAATACCATGTTTGAATATATATTAACTCATTTTCATGCTGGCGTTTGTGGTTCCTGATGAGGTAGGCCTGAGTGATTATTGAACGCTACTTGCTGAAAGAAATGGGCTACACCCTGATAGGTGTTACCCTGCTGTTACTGCTTATTTTTATGAGCGGCTCTCTGGTTACGGTCCTGACCAAGGCCGTCGAAGGTGAATATTCGGCTGACCTTCTACTTCAGCTATTTGCTCTGAAGAGTATCTCCAATTTATCCGGCATTCTTCCGCTATCCGCCTTTTTCGCCGTCTTATTGGCCTTTGGTCGACTTTATCAAGATAGCGAAATGAGCGCGATGCTCACCTGTGGCATCGGTCCAAAACGAATTTTCAAGAGCGTCACTTTAATCGCTATTCTTGTGGGTGGGCTGGTTTCAGTGCTTTCCTTATACCTGACCCCATGGGCGGAAAATTATGAGCAGCGTCTGATCGATGTTTCCAGTACAAATTCCAGCCTTGAAGGAATGACGGCAGGGCGTTTTGTGGAACTGGGTGGCAAACACCTTTTTTATGTAGAGACAATTGATGAGGACAAACAGAAGTTTAACAATGTTTTTTATCATAACCGTGTCGGAAAACAGCTGAGTTTACTTTCGGCGGAATCTGCTCATGAATATCGGGATGATAAAACCGCCAGCCGTTATCTGGTATTAAACAGCGGCTACCGTTATGAAGGGGTGGCAGGTCAGCCTGATTACAAGGTTGTTAAATTTGAATCCCATGGTTTGCGTTTGGTTACGCAGGAGGTGAAATCTAGTCAGCGGGATCAAGACGCTCTTCCAACATCGGCCTTATGGGGCACAGGTAAGGCATCCGATATTGCCGAGTTGCAATGGAGAATTTCTTTGCCATTAATGACGGTATTGCTGCTGTTCGTCGGAGTGGTTTTATCTAAAACATCGCCAAGGCAAGGGCGATATGGCCGTTTTTTTATAGGTATATTAATTTATTTTGTTTATTACAATCTGATGTTGACGACCAGGTCCTGGTTGGCAAGTGATAAGATAGCGCCTGAACTGGGCATGTGGTGGGTGCACGGTATCGTTCTAATGCTAATTATTATTACCCTGGTACGACAAAACAAGCTGCCTGCACCCAAACAAAAAATAGAGGCCCCCTCATCATGAAAACTATCGATCGATATATCGGAGTTTCTGTGCTTGTACAAACCTCGATGGTGATCCTGGTGCTAGTGGGAATGAGTGCCTTTGGTGAGTTTGCCACTGAACTTGATCATATAGGTTCGGGAAAATACACTTTGTTCTCGGCTATTCAGTACACCCTGATGTTGACCCCAAGGTTTGCCTATGAAATGTTTCCTCTCAGCGCATTGCTTGGTTGCATGCTTGGGTTGGGAGGCCTGGCTAGTAACAGTGAATTGACTGTCATTCGTGCATCAGGGGTTTCCATTCAGCGTATTGTCTTATCGGTGTTGAAAGTGGGTATTTTGATGATGGTTTTTGTGGGTGTGTTAGGTGAGTTTGTTGCACCGGCCCTCGAAAAAAGTGCCAGCATTGAGCGAGCAAAACATCTTTCCAGAGGTGTTAGTCTGAATACAGGAGATGGTCTATGGGCGAGAGATGAAAATTCTTTTCTGAATTTTAAAACCCTGTTGCCTGAAGGTGTGGCTCGTGATGTGACTTTATATCATTTTGATGAAGGACATCGTTTGCAGGAAATAGTGTCTGCAAACCGGGCCATATATACCAAAGGTCAGTGGCATTTGCAGCAGGTAAATAAAACAACATTATCTGCTGAAGGCATCGTGACTAGTCAGCATAAGGATGTTTTCTGGGAAAGCACACTGGAACCCCAGGTGATGAATCTTGCTGCAGTCAAGACAGGACGTTTATCGGCATGGGATCTTTATCAATTTGTCTCTTACTTGAAGGCGAATGGACTTGAGTCGAAAACCTATGAAGTATCTTTTTGGGGGCGGGTACTTATGCCATTTTTAATTATTGGTATGGTATTGCTCGCGATTCCGTTTGTTTTTGGTTCCTTGCGAACAACCAGTGTTGGCCAGAGGCTCATCTTTGGCGTAATGCTGGGAATTGGTTTTTATCTGTTTAATGCGATTTTCAGTCGTGTTGGCGTGGTCTATGACTTATCGCCGCTGCTCAGTGCCATGCTGCCGACAGTTATCGTGTTTGGTCTGTGGATGGTTATGATGCGACGGGTGTATTGAGGGGTTTAAGTTTCAATTTAAGGGATAAATAGTAGTTTGTCCCTTAGGTACTAGTCTCTGGCAGTGGTTTCGCCCTGCTGGGCGAGTTCATTTTATGAAGACCATCCCTGGTCTTCACCCTCCGGGCCAGCCTGCGGCTGTTCCAATTCGCTTCCGGCAAATTGGTCTTTATTTGGCCAAAGACGCTGTGAGGGAAGTTTGGCAAGCTGACCGAGGAAGTACCTTTGGGGTGAAACGGAACCAAAAGAAAGGCCACCCGGAGGGAAGCTGGGTAAGCTGATCAAAGAAGTGCCCTTGGGGTGCAACGCTGCATCCTTAGCTCCATAATCGGCACTTCCATGTGCCATTCCTCGCTTAACCTTAAAATAACTGCGATGCTCGGCTACACCAACGGGGATAAGAGCACCATTGACCTACATTTATACGATTTTGCCTGGACGGGCTTTGATGGAATACCTACAGATGACACTATTCTTGAGATTGCTTAGGGTGGGGGCGGGTAAGTGCTAAGTCTGCTATCGGCCATGAGCAGTCATTCAACAAGAGGAATATGTGGAACGGATGTCCGATTAGTACATAGGTATTTCGCTTATCTTCCCGCTGCTTCTATATTGCTTGATGATATGGCTAATAAAAGTATCTCTGACCTCAGTCAGTTTCTTAATGTCATCAGATTCCTTGGGAGTGGTGATTCGAGAGTCTAATTCAGAAATTAGGTCTATTACTGTTATATCTTCCATGTTGTTTCTCCTTACTATGGATATAAGGGAATATAGAATATCAGATTTAAAGAGATTTTATAGCTACCAAACCCCGTATAGATGCGTAGGAATATTACACGTTACTACGTAGGGAAAATCTTATGCAATACGGATCAGGTTTGAGTTAATGATGTCAGTGATCGGCCAAAAGCTGCCGATCAGTGAAACCACCCCAAAGTGGACATTTCAATAGTGAGCCGTAGAGTCTCCATTTTATTGCTAGAGTCCTGTTTTCATTCCGCACATATCATGATTTCAATAATAACCCTGAAAGTAAGGTAACTTTTTGATATGGTTGATGAATCATACTATAAATGGCCCAGAGGCGATGCGAGAATCATAAAGGTAAT
>DAOWII010000029.1 GCA_030640985.1 Chromatiales bacterium | reverse complement strand
GGTAATACCATGACTACGCAGCAACCCCATCCGTTCAGCGAGCGCGGCGTCATTGGTGAGCGCCATGCCGCCTTCAGCGGTAGTGATTATTTTCACCGGGTGGAAACTAAAGATGGTGATATCGGAAAAACGACATTTACCGACAGGCTCGTCCAAGTATTTTCCGCCAATGGCATGCGATGCATCCTCAATAATTTTAAAGCCGTAACGCTCAGCTAGATCACGAATACTTCGCATATCACACGACTGCCCGGAAAAATGTACGGGGACAACAACTTTAGGCAGGACACCCTCTAGCTCAGCCGCTGCGAGTTTCTGTTCGAGGGCCTGTACATTCATGTTATAGGTGCGAGGATCGATGTCCACAAAATCAACCTGCGCACCACAGTACAATCCACAATTAGCAGAGGCCACAAAGGTAATGGGAGATGTCCATAGGCGATCACCAGGGCCAAGGCCCAAGGCCCTGCATGCAACATGTAAGGCAGAGGTCGCACTATTCATGGCAAGTGCGTGATCTGCATTGCAATACTGTGCAACGGCTTGTTCAAACTTCGGCACAAGCGGTCCCTGGGTTAACCAGTCGGATTTGAGTACCTCAATAACCGCATTGATATCCTGCTGATTAATGTCTTGTCTACCGTAAGGGATCATCCTTTAAACATTCCCCTTGGGTAGTGGACAAGTCTGGCTGGACTCGTTCCCTTGACGTGCAAGCCTCTGATAAAACATAAATTTAATAATTCCTATCCAGGTAAATGCAGCAAGAAGGCCGTAGGCAGTGGCCATAAATGGAGCATGTTTTGCCAGTAAAATAACTGCTATACAAAACACTACAAGTGAAGATATATGCGCAAACACAATACTGCGATCAGCCCCGCGAGCATAAAGCCCCCAGTGAGGGATCATAGCTACAGCGTAGGTGACAGCTACAGCTAATAATAACCATAGTAGCGGTAAATGCTCCGCATAGACTGCACGACCAATCCACTCCAGCATGAAGGGGGCAATTGCAGCCAAAATAATAACAAGAATGAGACTTACTCCAATGGTGGACCACGTCATCTCCCGCATGAGTTTCTGGTACAAGGGTAAATCACCTTGCCGATAGGCGGAAACGATTCGCGGATATAAAAAGGAAAATACTGCCGGGTCGAGAAAGTTCACCACTGTCATTGCAATGCCAATATAGAGAACATAAACACCCAACATATCCACACCAACCAGGTGTTCCACCACATAGCGATCTACTGTCAGTAAGGCCTTGAAACATATGGTTGCCAGAAGAAACAACATACCTACAGTGAAACCCCGCCGAATCCATGTCCGATCTAAAGGCCAGCGACGCCACGGAGAGATCTCACGGTAGATGACTATTGCACCGATAAAGATTGCCAGCAGCGCACCAGGCAACCATGCAATAAATACCGTATGCAGACTCTGAGCTTCAGGAATAATCCACATAATTGGCAAAACCACCCACACCCATGCACCCATGCGAATAAAAAGTACCCAGCTTGCAATAAGTGGGTGCTGCATAGCTACGAGGAGACGGTTTATCTCCTGGGCAATATGCTCAACGATAAGCAGAGCAAAGAACCAGATAAGTAATTCACCAGGCAGTAATTCAAACCAGAAAAGCAAGAGCTGTGATGGTAGCAGAAATATATAAAGTAATCCCGTTGCCACTGCCTGGTGTTGCAAGACGAATGACCACTCTTCTCTAGGTCGGGACAAGAGCTCCCGTTGGCTATAAGTGTAATAGTCACCACCAATAACCAGCATACTAAAAGAAACCGTTGCCACAAACAGACCGAACAGGCCAACGTCTGCAGGATCAAGCAACTTCGCTAACAGGATGAGTAGCACAAACCTGCTACCCATCCCCATGACGCGCAGTCCCACATTAAGTATACGTGGCAAAAGATGTTTTAACATAGTGCGGTGCGCTATACGATCCCGGCAAGCTGATTGAACATCTGTATTTCTTCAACACTAAGAAATTGTTGGTTAGTTCCCGAGTTGTACTCGAATCCCTGGTCCACTGGTGTACCCTCTTCACCCAGCTTATTCACGGTAAAATCATTACTGCGATGGGCAAATTGAATGGTTGGGCGTAATACGTAGTGGTCATAGAATTCAAGCGTCAGGTGAGAATCATCTGCTGGGCACATAATTTCATGCAATTTCTCGCCTGGTCGAATACCAATGACTTTTTGTTTGATCTCAGGAGCCATGGCCTTAGCTAAATCAGTAATCCGAACCGATGGAATTTTTGGTACAAATATCTCACCGCCAAACATTCGCTCAAAATTCTTAAGAACAAAATCCACACCCTGCTGAAGAGTGATCCAGAAACGAGTCATATCCTCGTGCGTAATTGGCAAAGTCTCAGCTCCTTCTGCAATCAAACCCTTAAAGAAAGGAACAACAGAACCACGTGAACCAACAACATTGCCATAACGTACAACACTGAAAATAGTTCGATGGCCACCTGACATATTATTCGCAGCAACAAAAAGCTTATCGGATGCCAGCTTGGTGGCACCATAAAGATTGATGGGATTCGCCGCTTTATCAGTAGAAAGCGCGATCACCTTTTCGACATCATTTTCTAGTGCCGCATGAATAACATTTTCCGCACCATGGACATTCGTTTTTATACATTCCATTGGATTATATTCAGCTGCCGGCACTTGTTTGAGTGCGGCGGCATGAAT
>DAOWII010000130.1 GCA_030640985.1 Chromatiales bacterium | reverse complement strand
TATACGCAGTGAAGATGAACCTAAGTTGGTATTGATGAAACGGTTTAAGCTGACTGAAATGCAAACCGATTTTATTCTGGATACCAAATTGCGTCAGTTGGCGCGCCTGGAAGAGATGAATATTCGTGGTGAGCAAGAGGCGTTGGCTGAAGAAAGAGATATGCTTGAAAAACTTCTGTCATCAGATCGTCGCCTCAAAACACTGGTACGCAAGGAATTGCAGGCCGATGCCGAAGAGTATGGTGACGAACGCCGTTCACCTATTGTCGAGCGTGAAGCGGCCCAGGCTCTGGATGAAACGGCATTGATTAGTGCCGAAGCGATTACGGTTGTACTCTCTGAAAAAGGTTGGGTGCGTGCCGGTAAAGGGCATGATCTTGATCCCCGCAGCCTGAATTACAAAGCAGGGGATGGTTACAAGGCTTCTGCGAGCGGTAAGAGTAATCAATGGGTTACTTTCCTCGATTCCACAGGGCGTGCTTATTCTATTGCTTCCCATGGACTTCCTTCCGCTCGTGGTCAGGGCGAGCCTCTGACTGGCAGGGTGAATCCCATTGCCGGTGCTACTTTTGAGACGGTGCTGATGGGCCAGGAAAATGACCTTTATTTACTGGCCAGTGATGCGGGCTATGGTTTTGTCGCCACATTAGGAGATATGCAGGGACGTAACAAGGCAGGTAAAGCGTTGCTTAAGCTTCCCAACGGGAGTCGTGTATTATCCGCAAGAGCCGTGAGTGACTACGAGAATGATGACATTGTTGCGGTTAGCAATGAAGGTCGCATGTTGGTCTTTTCGCTCAAGGAACTACCTAAACTGGCCAAGGGTAAGGGAAACAAGATTATTGGTATTCCATCGGCAAAAGTCGCCACCCGTGAAGAGTTCGTTTTAGATATTCTTGTTGTACCCAAGGGTGAGAGTATCTCGGCGATAGCGGGTAAACGGCACATAAACCTCGGCCCTGCTGATTTGCAACACTATCGGGGAGAGCGTGGCCGACGTGGTAACAAATTGCCACGTGGTTTCCAGCGTGTGGATGGGTTACAGCTAGCAGAGAAAAAATAGTTTCCCGGGTACAATTATTCCAGGGGTTGTTTTTTTCTCAGTTGTTTGAGTTTCTCAAGGATGAGTTTTGCGCGGTGAATATGTGCTTGCGCTAGATCATTGCCAGGATCAAGTTCGATCACTTTTTGCCAATGTATGATGGCCTGCTCTGGTTCTCCTCGACTATATTGTGATACCCCCACTTTCATCTCGCGATTGATCGTTATAGATATATCGTTATCTAGTCTACGGCGTAACTCTTCTAATCTGGCTGAGCCTGCCTCCATTATCTCCAACTGAGACAGTATTTGTTGGGCATCGGCCAATCTGTTTGTGCGATAAGCTTCATTAAAGTCACTGTATAATTCTTTGGCAGTGATTTTCTTCTTACTGGCAGGTATTGTTTTTTTAGTATAGGCAGTCTTTTTTGTCTTTTTTGGTTTTGATATTTTTCTAAGAGCCTTATAAGCACGTTCACTTTTGGTGTTAGGATCCAGGCGCATGGCTAGTGGCACAAGACGTTCTGCAGTTTTAATGTCACCTTGTCTGAGAGCATTAGTGCCACGCTCTGTGAGTTGAGCGGATATTTTTTTAATCTCTTTACGCTTTTTTTTCAATGCGCTCTGTGCGCGTCGATCTTTTGGTGAAGTGTTAGCTATAGCCGTGTACATCACCAAGCTGTTTTCCAGCCATTTAGCATGCTTGATGAGAATGTCAATTTCCAGTTCATCAATGCGTTCGGCCTGAATATCGTGAAGTTTGTTTAGGCCCTTTTTTAGTTTAACCCCTTTAGAGTAGTTTTTAATGGCACGTTCATATAGCTCCAGAGCATCAGCCCACTTTCCTTCAGAAATAAGTTTTTTGGCATGCCGAACTGTTTTTTTCTCGTAGGAGGAGGCCTCGCTGGAGACTTCTTTATGGAGTATTTTTAGTCGTGCAGGGTCAGGGTGACTGGGGAATGCTTTAACCAGGGCCTTTAAGGCTTTGTCATATTGTTGCTGCTGGAGCCACAAATCAACCTTTTGCTCTATGTCCTTTGGTGTGACGGGAGTTTGTGCACAGGCAGTTAAAAGTAATAAGAGTGGAATTAAAGTACGTAACTTTTTACATGTCATGCCTTGTGTACCAGTTGCGGTTCCATTTTTAGAATACCCGCCAGGGCTTTAGCAATATGTTTTTGTTCCTTCTCGCCTATACCAGTAATGCGATAGGTCGCTACAGGTTCCTTTTTCCCCCGTAGGCGCAGGGTAGTGTGCTGCTCGCTAATAATGCGTTTGGCCAGATCTCCCCGATTGAGCATTTCCTCACTGATAATAATTTCATCGCCTTCTGCTGCTGATGACAGGCGTGATGCGAGGTTAACAGCATCGCCGACTACGGTATATTCCATCCGACTCTGAGCGCCCATATTGCCAGCCAGCATAGTGCCACTGTTGACTCCCATTCGGAAATGGATGGAAGGTAAGCCTTTTTTTATTCGCACAATGTTCAGGGCTTCCATAATGCGTTGAATTAAAATCGCGCAACCAACCGCATGGAAACTATGTTCAGGGTCCTTCTCGGGTACACCAAATACCAGCATGGCGCAGTCACCGATGTATTTATCTATGTGACCATTATAGGCAAGTGCCGCCTGAGCAATATAATCGAAATACTCATTCAGCAGTGCATTAACATCCTTGGGCGACATTTCTTCAGACATACTGGTAAACCCAACAATATCTGCAAATAATACACTTGCTTCGACGTGATGCCCACCGAGGTGCACTTGATCCAGATCTTTTAAAACCTGCTTGGCAACATTAGGGGATACATATCGGGAAAAAGTTTCCTCTACCTGCTCTTTGCGTAACAGACCTTCCGTCATGGTGTTGAGGGCATCCATGAGATGGCCGAGTTCATCATTGCGTCGCTCACTGAAGCGGAAGTTATAATTTCCCTCGGAGATTGAACGACTGGCATCAATGAGTTGATAAATCGGGCGAGTCAGACGGTTACCAATAATAATGGAAGCAGCGATACCAAACATGATTAATAACAAGGAGGCACCGATAATCATTCGTATGGCTTTTTGTGTTGCACTTTCCATGACTGTGTTATCGAAAGTGATCAGTGCATAGCCAATGGTGAGGTCCCGAAACTTAATCTCATTGGGGAAGGAAAGCATGGTAATAACAGGCTTGTCCATATCAGTACGTCGCCAGCGCAGTGGCTCATCTTTTTTAATCAATGGTATTGCCATGAGATCGATGGGGGTGGTGCCTGCGCGAGCGATTGGCTTGAGTTCTTCGGTGTACAGTGCTGCACCATGAATATTATCGGCACTGATTAGATTATTGAGTACAAATTCCAGGGTTAATACATCTTCGGCCAGGATGGGTTCTTTGGATGATTCTGCAAGTTGGGTGACAACCGTCTCTCCAAACGCAGACATTTGTTTTTCAAGTAAACGAGTCTGGTTGTTGGTAATTAACATACCTAAAAGAATGATACCCCCGACAATTAACGAGGTGATGACCAGCGTTAACTTGTAAACGATAGGAAAATAGTTGGGAGTTAGATCCTGCAGGTAGCGTCCGGCAGCAGTTACATGGGCCGAGCTCTTGTTATACAGGCGCCGGGATAGATGGGCTCCCAGATTTCGAGCTCTGGTTATTGTGGCGTCATAGACTTGTTGCAGTGGTGTATTCTGCTGCAATCTCGCTGATGTATTGTCGTCGCTGTTCACTATATGCCAAATATACTATCCGAGAGTCGCCATAATACCATAATTAGCTATATTTCAAGAACCAGGCCCCGGGTCTCATTGTCTCGAAGCCTTGAAGAAACAGGATTCGCCCCCACGAATTGTTTGGGTTTGATATTTATTTGTTTAAGTTAGCGTGTATTGGAGCCAAAATGAAGCGTATTTTCCTCTTTCTTGCAACGAATCTTGCCATTGTGCTTGTATTGAGTATTACGTTACGTTTGTTGGGCGTAGAGCGGATACTGGATGAGCAGGGTGTAAACCTTAATTTGCAGGCGCTGCTGGTGTTTGCCGCAGTTTTCGGTTTTGGTGGTTCACTGATATCCCTTGCTATCTCCAAGTGGACGGCCAAGCGTATGACCGGGGCTAAGGTTATCGGTCAGCCGGGTTCGGAGATGGAGCAGTGGTTGATGGCAACGGTAAATCGCCAGGCCAGTCTGGCCGGGATTGGTATGCCTGAGGTTGCGATTTATCAATCTCCTGATGTGAATGCTTTTGCCACTGGCGCTAGCCGTAATAATGCTTTGGTAGCCGTCAGTAGCGGTTTACTTGCCAATATGAGCAGGGATGAAGCTGAGGCGGTTCTTGGCCACGAAGTCAGCCATGTGGCCAACGGCGATATGATTACGCTCGCTCTGATTCAGGGTGTGGTTAATACCTTCGTTATTTTTCTCTCTCGGGTCATTTTCAAGACGGAACGGGGGCATGGTCCTGCCTTTTGGGTGACGGCAATTATTGCTGAGCTGGTGCTGGGTATTTTGGCCAGTACTATTGTGATGTGGTTTAGTCGTCAGCGGGAGTTTCGTGCTGATGCCGGTGGTGCTCGACTTGCCAGTCGCCAAAAGATGATCCAGGCACTTGAGCGTTTGCGTGAGAGCAGTGGGCAGGCACATCTGCCTGATCAGATGGCGGCCTTTGGCATTGCGGGTGGTCTCGGCCATGGAATCAAACGTTTGTTTATGACACACCCACCTCTGGAAGAGCGTATAGCCATGCTCAAATCCCAACAAGGGTGATTACAGGACAGTATGTCTAGAATAAAAAAGGCCCGCAATTGCGGGCCTTTTTTATTGTGTGTTCATTTTGTTACATGCTTGAAAAATCATAATTCATATCTGCTGCTGGTTGTTGCAGGAAGTAGCCCTGGATATAGTCCAGGCCACAGGAATAGATCACTGCCAGGGTACTGGCGTCTTCCACAGATTCCGCCACACATTGGGCAGGTACTTCCTTAGCTGCGGCGGTAAGCTCTTTTACTTTGTTCATGCTGGCAGGTTCACTGGCCATGGTGCTGACTAATTTGCCTGAGAACTTGATGAACTGGGGATTGCAATGTTTGAAAATATTTGTGGGGTTATCGGCCTCACCAAAGCCCGTGATGGCCAGTCGAATATGTAGTTGCTGCAGTCCTTCTGCCAGGGTTTTTAGCATTTTCAGGTTGGCCTGTGCATGTTTTTCATTTACTTCCAGTGTCAGTACACCACTATCCAGTTTGGCTGCCTTGAATAGTTGAGCGAGCCATGGGAGCAATGTTGGATCCTTGAGTGATGTTTCGGATAGTTTGATGAAAAAATTGGTGGGTTTCCCTGCTTTGCGTTGTGTAGACAGTGATTTCACTCCCCTTGATAACACCCAGCGATCAATCGCGCCTTCCAGACCGGTATCTGCTGCTGCCGGGAGAAAATCTGCTGGTGAAATATCATTGCCTTGTTCGTCCAGCATTCGCAGCAGGACCTGGTAATTCTCATTGGGGTCCCCTGTCAAACTTACGATGGGTTGGTAAAGCAGGCGAAAATAATTATCACGGAGTGCAATTTTCAGGCGTTTGGTCCATACCAGTCGCAATTCTTTTTCTTCCATTTCTGCCGCATCAACGTTGTACACATCATAATTGTTGCCGCCACTATTACTGACTTTCTGTTGGGCCTTGTGGGCGCGAGTTACCACATCCTGTGGATTTTCTATTGCTTCATTATATTCGGCAATACCGATGCTACAGCTGATATTGACCGTTCCGTTTCCGGTATCAAAAACATGCTCTTCAACAGCCTTGACGATAGTGGCGGCAGTCTCTTCTGCCTGTTTGGTATCGGTATCGGGGAGTAGTGCGGCAAACATATGTGATTCATAGCGTGACAGGACAGAGTTTTCATCGGGTAACAGGGGTTTTAACAAGTGGGCAAACTCGGCAATTACCAGATCACGACCGCTAAGCCCAGCTTGTTCACGAATATCGTCAAAGTTGTCGGGTGCGATATAAAGAACGACACCTTGCATGGCATCTTTTCCAGCCACCGCAGCCAGATTTTCCATGAAAAATTGACGGTTGTAGGTTCCCGTTACAAGATCCTGTTTACTTAATTCATTAAGTTTTTGTTCAAGTTCCTTATTGGAGGATTGATCTCGAATAATAATCTGGATACAGACCTCACCCTCAAAATTGGCAGGTGAAAACTCCATGGTGATAGCGAAGGATCCTCCGCCCAGTTTAAGGCCTGTTATCTCCAGTGTATCAGTCTGTGTTTTACCTTTGAGATAACTACGCAGGTATTCTTTAAACTTGGCATGATCGTCGGCGTTGATCATATCCATGATCGGAGTGCCTTCCAGTTCAATGACATCAGTGTGCCCAAATATTTTGGCATAGGAGTCATTAGCATATATATGCATACCTTCATGCACATAGGCGATGGCATCTCGAGAGGAATCTACCAGTCCCTGAGCGCGTATATTGGTCTCTTCCAGAGATTTTTCAATATGGGTGCAGCGACGGCGTGTGCGAATATCTGCTTGTTCACGTAACAATACATGAGCCAACCGCTCGGGTTGTTCCAGGCTCACATAATCTCTGGCTCCTGCCTTGAGAAGTTCGACATCCAAATCAGTAGATTTTTGATTTAGAATGATAACAGGTAGGTCTTGTCCCAATTGGCGCAACAGGTTTATTGCGTCAAGGGCACTAAAGAGGGGAACTTCCGGTTTGGATAGCACCATGTCACAGGCTTGCGATTTTATTGCTTCGCGCAGGTCTTCATCATCCTCAACACTAATAGTATGCACCACTTGCCCGGCATTGCGTAGCATGTTGGATACTGTTTCAGCATCGTTTGATGAATCATCGATGACGATGAGTTGTAAGGCTTCTTCTTTGTTCAAAAGTTCTCTCGCAACAGAAGGACAATATTACAAAAATAAGACGATCTATCCTGGCTCAGTCTAGCATCTTATGATTACGTTCGCCCAATTATGATCTTGGAGTCACCCGTATACATTCTTTATATCATATCAACGAGTCGTAGTTCGAATGGCACACTGTGTGTCATTAGCCTGGGGCTGAAGATATATTTTTACAGCTGTGACCACAGATCATTAAATGCTTTGTTATCAGGATCCTGCGACTCGGGGGTGGGTATTTCTTTGGTGGGGTTTTTCTCATCCATATAGGCAAAGCGGGTGTAAGCACCCGTGTTTTCCAGCATTTCGCAGAGCTGATAAGTATATTCTTTATGACTGTCATATACGAGTATGGTGTTACCTGTATTAAACAACATGCTGGCAACCAGTAATGTTTTGGGTTGCTCAAGGGTTTCAATGGCGGGTAAAAGCAGGGCGCGTTGATAATGTAATTGCGTGTCTTTGTCCTGAAGGCTACGCATGGCAACGGCTTTGGCCGCTGGTGCCATAATATGAGTGCCCAGTTCAATGCCTGATGTCGTGTGTTTGATCCACTGGATTACGCACGTTTCCCACGGCGAATCATCCTGATCATCCTTGAGACCGATGATTTCACCGACCTGAATCCCCGATGTTTCAGAACCTTGTTGGGACAGACGGTAGCCACTGGCACTTTCATTGATGATCTGCCAGGTCTGAGGGCTAATGCTGGGGGGATCTTTTTTCTTTTGCGTGGATTTTTCTATAGATTCCTGTCTTTTTTTTGTCTCTATGGATTGTTGTTTAACTGAATAGTCCATATCCCATACATCGGGCCCGGTATTCGGATTTGCTGCAGAATGTATTATCTTACTTGAATATTTCGACTGGTGATTCGTCAGGTTCACCGTATTTTGTTGATCTTCAGCACTCAAGAGCTGGTGAAACTGGCTCAACCCTATAATGATCTGAATATCCTGATTTTTGTCACTGCGTTGAAAATTTCGTTTAGTTGGCGTGCACCATGCCAGGAGTAGTCGCTGTAACAGGCTTTCGCTGTAATAAGGTCCCAGTTTTGGTTTTAATGAACTTTTATTTTTTTCTAGTGCTGTAATTTCATTTTTGAGTGTTGTTGAGAGAGCCTGGGTATCGAGAATTCTCAGGGCCGCATTGATCGTACGTGTTTGATCAAAAAGCAATGGTGTTGGTTCATGATCGCTGTCCATGCGAACACTGAACATTGCGGCTGTATTATCAATGTCACTTACAGATTTAAGAACGGCATCACTGGACCACTTTTCCAGGGCCTT
>DAOWII010000158.1 GCA_030640985.1 Chromatiales bacterium | reverse complement strand
TGCACATCAGGGGTATTGACTTAGTGGATGGCACACCCGTACTGGACATCAAACCCTACCTGCCCTATGCCGAAGCCTTGACCGATGCCCGTGGTGGCTTCGCCAAGGTTGCCCCGGAAAAAATATTCAGTGTGGAGTTTAGCCCTCAAGCCGAAGCGCAGTGCAGAGAAAAAGAAAATACCATTCCGGAATTAAAAGCTGTGATCGAACAACTATTACAACATGATCCGCGCCCGGCCTACAGCGAGCTTGATGACAGGATCTACGGAATCAGGATTTACGACTTTGATCTTAAATGGCGAGCAGAAGAAGGGACGATCCGGGTAATTGCTCTGGAACCAGCTACAAACTAACTTATTTTTTTACATCACAAATCAGCATGGGTTCAAACTTTTCCAGAGCGCCGATTTTGTTTAAAAAATCCTGCCCAACAATAACCGGCTTGAATTTCAGCTTTAATTTTTCATTGAGATGATTTGGGTTGTTGGCGATGATCCCGCCCAGGTCATTGCTATTGTTTTTAATAACGGCAGATACTGTCGGTAAGGTTAGATCAATAATTTCCATACTGGGCAGTGTTAACCAGGCATGATAGTTAAGAGTAGTACCCTGCATGCCGGAAGTTAATAGCTCGGCAATATCCGCTTCTGTAATCTTGAACATGTCCTGACCTGCTCTTCGCACGTACCCAACGGTGTAATAGGACTTCACCTTGAAGCAGTCATCCACCAGGGGTTTCAACTGGTGATGTATATTCAGGCATTGTCCGAGAAATTTGCGCGGACTGATGCTGCCATAAACTTCCGAAAGACCTGCGACCAGCCGGTTGATATTTTTATCAGAACGATAACAAGCGGCATAATGATCAGCGGGAGGCACATCTATGCCAAGCGACTCGGTTCGCTTAAGCGCACCCTGAAATTCCTGCTTATAGTCGTAGGAGTCTGTTTGTACGCCAGGACCCCTTTCCTTAAATGTAATTTTACTAACAGCCATATGATGCAGTTCCAATCTCTATTCAAGGGGTCGCTTACCGCCAACTACAGGCGAATATCTAACCCGTAAAACCATCCAACAACACAGTCTATTCCACTTAGTAACCATAAATCAATACGTTACGGAATATTAATCACCTGTTACTTCATGAGCTAGAGCTACTGAATAGCATTACACGACTATGAGAAGAACTACTTACACGCGGATATCGGGAATGAAACCTAGCCCACCACCAATTTACCCCGGTACATGCGCATCTGACAGGTAAACTCGAACTCACCGCTCTGTTCCGGAGTAAAGGTCAGATCGTAGGGCTTGCCTATGGGCAGCTCAGCACTCAGGCCAAAGTCATCAAACAATACCTTCTCCGCACAGGGGCTGGCATCCCGGCGGATGAATCGCAGGGTCACCGGTTTGCCTACCGGCACTTCAATGCGTGGCGGGGTATAAACACCATCATCAACGATGATTTCGATGGGTTCTCCAGCGGCCACCTGCTTTGCTTTTGGTTTCGTCAACCAGAACCACCAGACGATAAAGGCGAGGAACAGCAGGGCGCCACCATTGACCAGCAGGCTTGTCATGGCGTGTTCCCTCCCGTTTTGAAGAAGCGCAGACGGTTGGCATTGCTCACCACAGTCACCGAAGACATGGCCATGGCGGCACCGGCAATAATGGGGTTAAGTAACAGACCGGTGAAAGGGAACAATATTCCGGCAGCCACCGGGATACCCAGACTGTTATAGATAAAGGCACCAAACAGGTTTTGTTTGATATTTCGCACTGTGGCCTGTGAGATGGCAATGGCATCAGCCACCCCGTGCAGGGAACCGCGCATCAAGGTGATGTCACCACTTTCGATGGCTACATCGGTACCGGTGCCGATGGCAAAGCCCACGTCGGCCAGAGCCAGAGCAGGCGCATCGTTGATACCATCACCCACCATGGCCACCACCTCGCCGCGCTGTTGCAGTTCGGCCACCCTGGCGGCCTTGTCTTCCGGCAAGACCTCGGCCATCACCTCATCCACCCCGACTTGCGTGGCCACCGCCTGGGCCGTGGCCGGATTATCACCCGTAAGCATGATCACCTTCAGGCCATT
>DAOWII010000103.1 GCA_030640985.1 Chromatiales bacterium | reverse complement strand
GAACCAAAGGCGCCACTGGCAGTGATTGGCGAGACCAACTCCACTGGAACCGAGCTTCGTTTTTGGCCAAGCCCGGACACGTTTAATAATATTGAGTTTCATTATGAAATTCTGGCCAAACGTCTTCGTGAACTGTCGTTCCTTAATTCCGGAGTACGTATCCATCTGGTAGATGAGCGTAGCGATAAAGAAGACACCTTTGAATATAAGGGCGGTATCCAGGCCTTTGTTGAACACCTAAATCGTAACAAAACACCATTACATCCCAATGTTCTTTATTTTACCGCAGAAAAAGACGGTGTTACCGTGGAAGTCGCGATGCAATGGAGTGATGCTTACCAGGAAAATATTTTCTGCTTTACCAATAATATTCCTCAGCGTGATGGTGGCGCCCATCTGGCCGGGTTGCGTGGTGCACTTACTCGAACCCTGAATAACTACATCGAATCTGAAGGCCTGGCCAAGAAAGCCAAAGTGGCACCGACCGGTGATGATGCTCGTGAGGGCCTGACATCTGTACTTTCCGTAAAGGTGCCAGATCCAAAGTTCTCATCTCAGACCAAAGATAAATTAGTCTCTTCCGAAGTAAAGGGAATAGTGGACTCTTTGGTGTCGGAAAAATTCCAGGAATTCCTGCTTGAAAACCCTTCTGAATCAAAGGTTATTGCCGGGAAAATGGTGGATGCAGCCCGTGCCAGAGAAGCGGCGAGAAAAGCGAGAGACATGACCCGTCGTAAAGGTGCGCTGGATATCGCAGGTCTGCCAGGAAAATTGGCCGATTGTCAGGAAAAAGACCCTGCTCTCTCTGAACTTTACCTGGTGGAGGGTGATTCCGCCGGTGGTTCTGCCAAACAGGGGCGAGATCGTAAAAACCAGGCTATTTTGCCACTAAAAGGTAAGATCCTGAATGTGGAGAAGGCCCGTTTCGACAAAATGCTCTCTTCTGCAGAAGTGGGTACCCTGATCACTGCTCTGGGTTGTGGTATTGGTCGCGAGGAATTTAATCCGGATAAATTACGTTATCACCGCATCATTATCATGACCGATGCAGATGTCGATGGTTCCCACATTCGCACCCTGCTACTGACCTTCTTCTACCGGCAGATGGCGGAGATTGTAGAGCGTGGTTATATCTACATTGCACAGCCTCCCCTGTATAAGGTCAAGAAGGGAAAACAGGAGCGCTATGTTAAGGATGATGCAGAACTGAATAACTATTTATTACAGCAAGCCATTGATAATGCAGGACTTTTTGTTTCATCTGAGGCGCCAGCATTAAGCGGGGTGGGTCTGGAACAACTGGCCAAACAATATAATATGGCCAGTGCCAGCATTGTTCGCCTGAATCGTCGTTATAACGGCACTGTGCTTGAAAAAATGATTACCATGGAAGGTATGAATGAGGAAAAATTCCGTGATAGTGTTATCGCCGAGCCTTGGTTTGGTGAAATAGTCGATCGTCTCAATGCCAGTTCCGGTGATGAAAAGAAGTATGGCGTGAAATTTGAAAAGGCGCCGGACGGCACGCTGGAAACGGCAACTATCAGTGTAACCACCCATGGGGTCGACACAGACTATATTTATCAAAGTGAATTCTTCTCGCTGCCGGAATACGAAGTTATTCGCACCCTGGCAGACGAACTAATCGGACTGATCGGTGAGGGTGCGTATGTTCAGCGTGGTGAGCGCCAACTGGAAGTGACCAGTTTTAAACAGGCACTGGACTGGCTCATGCAAGAAGCCAAACGAGGACAAGGTATCCAGCGTTATAAAGGACTGGGTGAAATGAACCCGGAACAACTGTGGGAAACCACCATGGATCCGAATAACCGCCGTTTGTTGCAGGTGAAAATTGAAGACGTCATTGCTGCGGATGATACCTTTACTACCCTGATGGGCGATCATGTGGAACCGCGCCGCGATTTTATCGAGAAGAATGCCCTGTATGTATCGAACCTGGATGTTTAGCAGGAGAATATATAAATAAGGGTATGAGTACAGATTAAAAGAAAGATATATAACCCTAACAAGGTAAATAAACACTTACTCTGGTTAGGGTGGATTAAAGGGGAGGTGCTATGACTTCCCCTTTTTTGTGCCTGGTTTTTAGGGTAGCATCAGGGACGCGCCAAGAAGAGTTGGATATATAAACCATCCTTGTCATACTTTGTTCCATCGATAAATAGTAAATTTAATAATGAACAATTCTATTACGACCAGCCTGGAGTTTTACTTCAAAGGCCAAAAGCACACCCCCGCTGTCGTGCTTGATCTAAATGTGTACATACAGAATGAAAGTAATACTGAGTCGCTTTATGTATTATTAGCTAACAGCAATAACATAGATCTTTATTCTTATGAATATGAAATGATGCTAGCTGAAGATTTGGTGTTTTCAGATGCTACCGGACTTGCCAGTGATTTTCTTGAGGGTGGTAAATTCGACTTTGTTGCCTTCGAACAAGCACTGCATGATGAAGGTATGGTTAAGATTATTTCTAAAATTGCCAGCGATCATCTCTCAGTCGATGACCTTTCCTCGCAACCCAATCTCAAAGCAGCTTTGCTTGAAGCGTATAAGTTGGGTCAAAAATCATAACGATGAAAATAATCAAAACGCATCTAGTTTATGGATTCCGTTATAAGTGTTGATAATTTAGATTAGAGATTATTTGTGACCAATAACGATATATTACGCCGTATCCGCTATATCTTCGATTTTGACGACTCGAAGATGATAGCTTTGTTCGGCTTGGCTGATCTTGAGGTGACACGAGGGCAGATCAGTGACTGGTTAAAAAAAGATGATGACCCTGCGTATCAAGAATGCAGTGATACTCAGCTGGCTATTTTTTTGAATGGTTTGATTAATGACAAACGAGGAAAAAAAGAGGGACTTCAGCCTAAGCCAGAGACGCGGTTAACAAATAATATTATTTTTAGAAAGCTGAGAATCGCACTGAATTTGAAAGATGAAGATATTCTCGAGATGTTGGCTCTGACAAATATGCAGATGAGTAAACACGAATTAAGTGCATTTTTTCGTAAGAAAGATCATAAGCACTATCGTGAGTGTAAAAATCAGATATTGCGTAATTTTTTGAAAGGTATGCAGATTAAATATCGTGATCAGGCTCCATTAAGGACAGTGCTAAATAATTCCTCCACCAAACTAAGGCCTAAAGGTTAGTTAATAGTCATATTTATTCAAAGTATAAAAAAAGGGGAAGGCATTATGCCTTCCCCTTTTTTGTGTCCGGTTTCTAGTTAAAAACTATTAGCCGGTTTAATACAGAAAGTGATTAACCTTCTTTGTGGTAGGCAACCACACGCTCAACTTCATTTTTGGAGCCCATGATGACTGGCACACGCTGGTGCAAATCTTTGGGTTTAATGTCCATGATGCGTTCACGACCGGTTGAACAAACGCCGCCGGCTTGTTCAACAATGAATGACATAGGGTTGGCTTCGTACATCAGACGTAACTTACCTTCTGTGCCTTTACCTTTCATTTTTTCATCGATGGGGTACATGAAGATTCCACCACGCATCAGGATGCGGTGTACTTCGGCGACCATGGAGGCAATCCAGCGCATGTTGAAGTCTTCGCCACGAGGTCCAGTGCTACCTTCCAGGCATTCATCTACATAACGCTTGAGAGGAGCTTCCCAGTGACGCATGTTTGAGCTGTTGATAGCAAACTCGCGAGTATCTTCAGGAATGCTGAGACTTGGGTGAGTGAGTACAAACTCACCTATGTTCTGATCCAGGGTAAAGCCATTCACGCCGTTACCCGTAGTCAGTACCATCATGGTAGATGGTCCGTAGAGGGCATAACCGCCACATACCTGGGTGGTTCCAGGCTGGAGGAAATCTTCAGCCGTAGGGTTTTCAACACCGTCGGCAACACGCAGTACGGAGAAGATGGTACCTACGGATACGTTTACATCGGTGTTTGAAGAGCCATCCAGGGGATCAAATACCAGCAGGTACTTGCCTCGGGGGTATTTGGCAGGGATCTCGTAGATTTCTTCCATTTCTTCGGAAGCCATGGCACCACAGTGACCGGCCCACTCATTAGATTCGATGAATACATCGTTAGTGATGATATCCAGCTTTTTCTGGGTTTCACCCTGAACGTTTTCAGAACCGGCGGTTCCCAGTACACCAATGAGATCACCCTGGTTTACCAGGTTAGAGATCACTTTGCAGGCGGTAACAATGTCATTGAGCAGTGAGGTGAAATCACCTGATGCGCCTATCTTACGCTGCTCTTCAATCATGAACTGAGTGATAGTGGTACGACTATTATTCATCGTATATACCCTTATAATTTAAAAAAGAAATCTTTTATAACCAAAACAGTCTCTGTAGCTCGCACCGTTTAAGGGGAGCATATATGCTGATCTACGTGGTTACGCAATCGCCCAGTATAACACGTTCCAATGCTGTTCCTAAGCAGAAGCCGTGTTTTCGTTAGGCTTGAGGGTTGTGATCTCCGCCATTTTATTTTCAATCCACTCCTCGGTGAGGCGGTTGATTTCCTCTGCAGTACGGCCTTCTGGCTCAATTGCGGGGCCAATGGAGACGGTGACCGTTCCAGGCTGTTTGAGAAAACCATGGCGGGGCCAGAATTCACCGGAGTTTTGCGCAACCGGCACAACGGGAAAGCCCGAAGCTACAGATAGTGCGGCACCACCAATCTTGTAACGTTTTTTAGTACCGGGTGCAGCTCGGGTGCCCTCCGGGAAAATCACCATCCAGATCCCATCTTTTAATCGTTCGGTGCCTTGCTCGATTACAGAACTGAGAGCCCGCTTGCCTGAGGATCGGTCTATGGCAACTGGGTTGAGTAGTGAAATGGTCCAGCCAAAAAGGGGAATCCATTTGAGAGACTTTTTCAACACCCAGGTTTGTGGCGGGAAAATGAATTGTAGTTGCATGGTTTCCCATGCGGACTGGTGTTTGCAAAGAATGATACCTGCACCTTCGGGAATGTTTTCTTTGCCTTCAACGCGATAGTAAAGTTTGCAGGTTTTCTCGAGCCACCACATATTGAACATGGTCCATTTGGTTAAAATGCGATAACGCCACTTAAAATTTAGTGGTATGCAGATAATCAACATGAAAGGCAAAGGCAGGGCAGTATTAAGTATCATGCCTGCGTAATAAATTAAAGCACGAACCACCAGTACAGTCTTATTCATTCAAATCACTCATTAAAAGTGCAGCAACTGCCGCAGAAAGATTACTATAAACAGGAATGCCATCAAGTCCTTCTCCATTCGCAAGGGTGCGCTCACCTTTACCTGTGCGAACAAGAATGGGTTTGGCATTAACGATTTGGGCTGCCTGCAGGTCGCGCAGGGAGTCACCAATAACAGGCACATTGTCTAGCGCACAATTTAACGCTTTAGCAATCTGGTGATACATGCCGGGCTTGGGCTTTCGGCAGTCACAGCCATCGTCTGGGCCATGGGGGCAAAAGGCAATCATAGAAATTTTACCGCCTAGTTCAGACAGGGACGCTGTTAATTTATCGTGCATTTTTTCCAGGGTGGCGATGTCATAAAAGCCACGGCCAATGCCGGACTGGTTAGTGGCGACGGCTATGGTATAACCTGCTTTCGAAAGTTGTGCCATGGCATCAAGGCTGCCAGGCAAAAACCGGAATTCGTCTACAGATTTTATAAAATCGTCGGAGTCATAATTAATGACGCCATCACGATCAAGAATAATAAGCTTCATATGGTCAAGAAAATAAAGTATTTATTGAATGTCAGGATTTAAATTCAGAAACACGGATGCGTCCATTTATCATTTTTGAGTCGCGGTTCATAATCTTTTTCATTTTCTTCCAAAAGGCTTGATTCAAATCAAAATCAGCGGAGATTGCGTTACCCATTATAAGAATAAAAAGGTCGGCACACTCTTCCGCCAATTGTTCCTTATCTTTCCCTTTAGTCACGCAGGCTGAGATCTCACCTAACTCCTCGGTCATTAAAGCAACACGATAGGCCAGATCTTCGCCACCGGAGCCCTTGAAATCATGTTTATCATGAAAGGCTTGAACGGCAGCGAGCATTTCGGTAAAGGAGTCTGAGTTTTTATCCATCATTGTTAAATGCTGGTTTTACTAATTAACTCTGTAAGCGTGAAATATCTGCCACCTGCAGGAATAAATCACCCAGTTGCTTTAATAATGCTAAACGATTGGAGCGAACACTCTTATCTTCAGCCATAACCATAACGGCATCAAAGAAACTGTCTACGCTTTGACGCAGAACTGCCAATTTAATTAGAGCAGGCTCATAGTCCTGTTTTTTAAATAGTGGTGACACCTCTTTGGATATTTTTTCCAGTTGTGCCGTGAGCAATTTCTCCGCACTCTCCTGTAAAAGTTTTTTATCGAGTGTGGCGGGGATTTTTTCTTTTTTCTCCCCTGCCTGGCGCAGAATATTTTGAATGCGCTTATTAGCAGCCGCTAGACTTTCTGCTTCAGGAAGTTTTCTAAAAGCAGTCACCGCGAGAATGCGATCATTAAAGTCTTTAGGTTGGCTGGGGTTTAACACCAGAACGGCCTCGAAGGTGTCGGGACTCACGCCATTGTCATGATAATAGGCGCGCAGGCGATCCATCATGAAATCAAAGACGGTTGATACCACTTCATTAGATTTGAAAATATCTTTGTAGGCACTCGCTGCCTTGGTAAGACAATCGCGTAAATCCAGCTCAAGATCATTTTCAATAATAATGCGCAATGTACCGAGGGCTGCACGACGGAGTGCAAAAGGATCTTTTGCACCCGTTGGAATTTGACCGATACCAAAAATACCAACCAAGGTGTCCAGTTTTTCAGCAATGGCCAGGGCCTGGCCTGTCTTTGTCTGTGGTAAGTTGTCACCAGCGAAACGGGGCATGTATTGTTCATCAAGAGCAAGCGCTACATCATCAGGTTCGCCATCGTGTTCCGCATAATAACGCCCCATGATGCCTTGTAGGTCAGGGAACTCACCTACCATTTCAGACATCAAGTCACATTTAGCTAACAGGGAGGCACGTTCCGCCATGGATTTATCGCCTTCTATATTAGAAGCAATAAATCCGGCCAGTTGACTGACCCGTTGGGATTTATCATAAACAGTCCCCAACTT